>CALDYY010000065.1 GCA_937944245.1 uncultured Saprospiraceae bacterium
AAGAGCTTGTTTAAAAATTTTCTTTAAGTGAAAATCAATAGTTTGTGGTTCTGACAATAGGAAGGCGAGGGAATTTAGCGGGCTAAATGACTAAGCCTTACTGAAGTCAGGTTCATAAAATATTGGTTTTCAGTAATTAAAAATTTAAACACGCTCTTACTCTTTATCACCCTGCCCAGCCTTCTTTATCCAAACTTCGGTAAAGAATAGCTTCTGCCAAGTGTTCTACTTTAATGTCCTTACTAGCAGATAAATCTGCCACCGTTCTAGCGACTTTTAGAATACGGTCATAAGCGCGTGCCGAAAGTTGTTGTACTTCCATTGCTTTTTTCAGTAGCGTTAACCCTGCTGGATTGAGTTGACATACTTCTCGTACCATCCGACTAGGCATTTGTGCATTGGAATGAATGCCTACTAAGTCTTTAAACCGTTCTTGCTGTATCGCACGAGCTTGAACCACTCTCTTTGCCACGTCTTGACTGGTTTCATTGGCGGGTATGTAGCTCGATAGCTCATCGTAAGAAACAGGCGTCACTTCAACATGCAGGTCAATTCTATCCAACAATGGACCTGATATTTTACTGAGATAGCGCTTCACCACGCCTACACCACAAACACACTCTTTATCTGGATGATTGTAATAGCCACAAGGACAAGGGTTCATGGAGGCAACTAGCATAAAATTGGCAGGGTAATCCACTGATATTTTAGCCCTTGAGATGGTTACTTTTCGCTCCTCCATAGGCTGGCGCAATACTTCTAGTACCGTGCGCTTAAATTCGGGTAATTCATCTAAAAAAAGTACGCCGTTGTGCGATAGAGAAATTTCGCCTGGCATAGGGTTTGAGCCACCGCCTACCAAAGCCACATCGCTAATGGTGTGATGCGGTGCACGAAAAGGGCGTGTGGTGATGAGTGCTCCATTGGAGGGGAGCACACCTGCCACAGAGTGGATTTTTGTGGTTTCGAGGGCTTCGTAAAGAGAAAGCGGCGGTAGTATCGTTGGCATTCTCCTTGCCAGCATTGTTTTTCCTGCGCCAGGCGGACCAATAAGGATGACATTATGACCGCCAGCCGCTGCAATTTCCAGAGCGCGCTTGATATTATCTTGACCTTTTACATCTGAGAAATCAACAGCATAAGCATTTTGATTATTAAAAAATTCTTCCCTTGTGTTAATAGTTGTAGCTTCAAGCTGCAAATCGCCTTTAAAAAACTGAATGGCTTCTTTTAAATTGTCAATACCATAAACTTGTAACTCATTGACAATGGCAGCTTCGCGCGCATTGACTTTTGGGACAATAATCCCCTTAAATTTTTCTTTTCTTGCTTGAATAGCAATGGGCAGCACCCCTTTCACTGGTCGCAAGCTACCATCCAAAGACAATTCCCCCATGAGGATGTAGTCGCCAATATTTTCAGCAGGAATTTGCTTGGTAGCCGCCAAAAGTCCAATAGCAATAGGCAAATCGTAAGCAGAGCCTTCTTTGCGAATATCTGCTGGCGCAAGATTAACCACTAATTTCATTCGAGGCACTTTGTAACCTACGTTTTTAATGGCAGCTTCAAATCGCTGGAAACTTTCTCTAACGGTATTGTCGGGCAAGCCAACTAGAAAGTAAAATTGTTTTCCAGCAGCTACTTGACCGCCCGCATTTACTTCTACGGTGATGGTTTGTGCATCTACACCAATTACTGCACTAGCAAAGGTTTTAACTAGCATTTCTTACACTTGCTTGGGTAAACAAATAGGCTGAAAAGTAGCAATAAATATTGAGTTGATGTGTACTTTGACCTTTAAATTAGATTACAATTTTGCACCTTAATACATTTTAACAAAAAAATTACGGTATTAACGCCTGTTAAACTCTATTTAAAAGCCTTTTTCTTGTCGTCGTTTAGAAGGATAAAAGTGTACTTTCATAAAAAATTAAGTGCCATGAAAATATTACTTTCTCCATCTGCATTTTTCGGATTACTATTTCTCCTCTCTAGCTGTTCAGATGATTTTTTGTTGCAGCGAAAGGAGGATAGATTGCTGGGCGCATGGGAATTTGAACGAGTTTGGTATGCTCCAAATAGAGGTTCAAGACGAAATCTCTCCAGAGAATACGAAGGCGACGTCATTGAGTTTTTTAGAAACGGAACTGCTTTTTATAATGATGCCTCCTTAAATGCCACGTTCGATGGCGATTGGATTTTGGATGTGGAGCGGGCTTGGAGAGAAGGCAATGACAACGAGTTTTTTCTCGACATGTATTTTTATGACTTTATTAATCGAGAAGAGTTTTCGTTTCTCACGCAGGCGACTATTTTGAACAACAATCGTATGACCTTGATTTCTAATGAAAGAGCAGGCTCTTATGAATTTCGTTTAAAAAAATTAAATTAACTACAATACAACGATTCGCTAACTTAGAGTTTCTTTAAAAAGTTTTGAAGCAGTAAGTAACAAACCGTACTTCATTATCGTCCTAATGCCATATTACTAAACAAAACAATCTATCGTATGAGAATTTCAATCGTTTTATTACTATTTATAGGCTTACTACATACAGCGAAGGCGCAAATTGGAAGGAATGTTGTGGTAGGCAGCGGTGCTGTGGTTAGCCAAACTTTTAATTTACCGAAGTTTACAGGTATTGCTGCTACGGCTTCTTTTGATGTTTACATTAAGCAAGATAGCAAGCAATCTATAGAAGTGAAAGCACAGCAAAATATCATAGACATCATGCTGCTGGAAGTAAAAGATGGTACATTAAAACTCGGTTTCAAGCCTAACACTTCTATCAGGACAAAAGAATCAATAAAAGTTTATATTTCTTTAGATGAACTTAAACGATTGGCTATCAGTGGCTCTGGCAATATTAGAGGAGAAGGGGTGTTCAACAAATCCGATCAATTAGACATCGTCATTAGTGGTTCAGGGGATGTTGTACTCAATTTTGAGACTAAAGAATTTCGTTGTGCTATTTCTGGTTCTGGCGACGCTAACTTTAAAGGCTATGCCGATAAGCACATAATTGCTGTTTCGGGTTCTGGTGATTTATCAATTGACGGAAATTCTAAAGAGCAAAATATTACCATAAGCGGTTCAGGTAATATAAAACTCTCTGGAAATACTGAAAAACAAAATTTAGCTGTTTCTGGTTCAGGTAATTTAAACTCCAGTAATTTAATGACCAAGCAATCTAACATTTCCATTACAGGTTCTGGCAATGCTAATATAAACGTAACAGAACAATTAAATGTAACCATTATGGGGTCTGGCAATGTTACTTACAGCGGTAATCCCGAAGTCAATAGCAAAGTAAGAGGGTCTGGCTCTTTGACAAAGAAATAAACATTACAGTTGTCTTAGTAAAAATAGTTTTTTACTAAGACAACGCTTGATTAATTTCCTGTTAACTCGACCTGAATTTTTCCTTTTCCATCCTTGAATAAATATGCAGGGAATTGTAATTCAATGCGTTTTAGCCCTTCAATTTGTTTGTCAAATTCAAGTGGTGCAGGATAAAGCGAGATGACAGAAACGCTAACTTGAGGATGTGATAAATTTTTTAACCTCAACGTTTTACCTTCTTGAGTAAGCATTGCTCCCTCTTTGTTAATGGCTACATCCGCCGTAGTTATCATTTGCCAAGTGACCAATTTCGTCTCTGGTAATGTTTCAATTTCGTCTTCAATGAGCAAAGATTGAGCATCTGTTTTTACAAATTGGCGAGTAGCGCTTTTAAGTTGCCCCGCAAAAGTAGAGGTCAGGTCAATAGTAGCTCTTGGTTGAACACCTGTTTGAAAATCTTTAATGGTCGCTAGTCCATCTACTACGTGAAGGGAATTGTTCACTGTTAAGGTACTATGTCCATAGTTGTTTTTAGTGATTAAAGTCCAGCGTTGGCATTCTTGACAACGTCCCCATAGATTGAAACCTATTTTTTCCAAGTCATTGTAGTTTTGAATTCCAGGGTCAATGCTCCAGCGTACTCCATTGAGTTCAAAAACAAAAGAACCTGCATCCATATTGCCATGATTGACGACACCTTGTCCACCCTTTGCGCCGAGATAATATTGATGCGGGTCGTCATTATCTCCTGTAAAAAAGACAACTGGATTAGAGCCGTCCCCTTTCCAAGCGTTAGGCAAAGGCGTTGCTTTAATATTGCCTATTTTAGATAACCAGACTAAGCCCATGCCATCATAGCGAGAAAGTTTATCCATTTTTTCAATAGGTTGTAGGAATGCTGATTCGTCAAGAAAAATCCTGTTGCCCGTCTTGTAAGCAAACCAAGCCAAGATAACACTGCCATTTTTACCTTTTCCATCCCCACAATCTGCAAAATTGTAATACATACCAGAGGGCGCAATCGTCAATTGCATGAAAGTAGCACTTTCTAAAAAACTAGGATATTGAGTGATGCCAAAATCTGTTCCGAAGGCACTTTCCAGCATAGAGGAAGTTAGAACGGAAAAGCCTGTGCCATAATTCCAGTAACTTGACCCTTCAGGATATACCCCGCTTGGCATATACGCTGATAGTGCATAAGGCATACTATCGAGCGCGCGACTGATGGTTTTAGCAGCTAGCTCTGGATTAACTTCGGCAATAGCTAATGCAGCAGCAATCATCCCCCCATGGCAAACTTGATTCCAGTTGTGTGGCGCAGTTATCCACCAGTTCGCATTGCTCTTAACGTCGTAGCTGGGTTCTAAGCCCTTTTCTATCAAAGCCTTTTGTGCCAGAGCAATCGTGGACTTGGGCAAATCGCCCAAAGTCCAATCTAAAGCGAGGGCAACAGCCAAAGACATTTCCCCCACATCAAGAAAATGAGAAGGATTCCAGTCAGAGAAATTACAAACTGCCAATAATTCTTGATTGATGCGCGCTAAAGCAGCCTTATCCTTTTCTAAGAGATAAACCATACCCAACATGTTCACGCGATAGACCATTTCATTGGAGATACTGAGCAGACGTCGCCCTGTCTGAATGCGCTCCAAAATAGGTTCTTGGTAAATTTTATTAGCATTCCATCGAATGGCTTGATAGTGATTTTTCAATAGAGGGTCGGTTTCTATTTTTTTCTTCAATACATCAACTTCCGCTTTAGTCAAACCTAGACGAGGAAGTTTTTTATTCAAGTTACTTTTTAGATATTCCACTGAGATTGGATTTTGCAATTTGGGTATGGCATGGTGTTCCTGCGCACTTATTTTATCAGCGGAAAAAAAGCTAATTACCAATCCCAAGTACAGAAGTAGTCCTTTTGTTTTAAGCATAATTGTTTCGTTTTGTAGTATATAAAATTAATAAAAGTGTAAACTATAAGTTCCACTTGTTGATTTAAGCTGGTGTGTTAGCACAATTCTGCGTAATCCGTGCTGCCAGTTTTCTTTGACTTTATCATCCTCTGGCTCGTTCATTGGAATGTTCTCAACGGAAGGAATAAAGAATTTAGCATCGTAAGTTCCAGTAGCAAGCACTTTATTGGTGTTGTGGTCTAAAAATTGAATTATTCCTTTTTGGGATACATCCACATGGCATGGAGTGATTAGATTTAACTGAATATGAGGAATTGCTTTTTCAAAAACAAAATTTTCGTTTAAATAGAATCCTTTTTCACGGTCCAATGTCATGTTGCGTTGCCAAGATTGGATACCTGCATCTTTTGGATAAGCAGCAGCAATATCTAATTCAAATTTTGCTTGAGCCACATTGACTCCATATTTTACTGCTCTCGCTGAATACTGTTTACCTGCTTGCTGAGTGTAATCGCCAATAGTAGGCAAATTATGATATGCTGAAACCATAGTCCATATCTTGTATCGGTCTTTAGAAAAAGTGCGTGCGCTGTATCTTCCTACTCCGGCATCTACTAAAATAGGCTTACCATCTTTAAAGAAAATAAATTGTCCAACGTCATTATGGTTATGGCTTTCGTTGTTGTGTCCACCTTTGGCAGCTAGATAGTAGCCTTTGGTATCATTTGCGTAACTCCTTGCGGTCATCACTTGCAAATTTGGTAGCCAAACATCTTTTAGTAGTACCATTCGAGCTGTATTGCTCATTATCTCCATATGAATCACAACATCACCCAAAAATCGAAATACATCGTAAGTTTTTGATTTGCTGTTAGAAGTATGTGGATTTTGATAGTAATAAGCACCAAAATTCATCATATTTTCATCGCTAATCCGTTTTCCAAAGCGATAAATTAAGCCTCCAGAAAATGATGCTTGTGGGGAGGCATCAGCGAAATTAATTCTAAAATCAGGTGTAATACTCGCTTTGTAAACATAGGTTGCCATGTTACGCACTAAAGGATGCTTATAATAATTTATTTTACCTTGCGTAGCGGTGTAAAGATGTTCTAGGCAATCGAATAGAGAACCCGCAGCATGCCCCCAGTAACCAGGTCCTTCATCGCAGCCACCATCATCGGGATAAGGCATTAAAAATTGGTCTAAAGAGCGCAATACTTTGTGAACCACAGGCGCACGATGCACGTCATCAGCAAAAAACAAAGCACAGGTAAGTATATTGCTATTTATCCAAGGATTCCAGTTGTTCAATACGGAACGATCTGCCCGAAAACCCATCCACCAAGCATCGCTTTGTGAAAAATACGGTTGGAGTAATTTTTGGTTAATTTCATACTCAATTCGTTGATTAATGAGTGGATTGATTTGTTCAAAATCTTCTTTTAAGAAATAGTGAATCCAACAAATTAAACTCCCTGTTTGTGCTGAAAAAAGGTCAATAATCGAATTTTTTACATCTGGTAGCCCAATGTTATTGATGTGTGCAGGAAAACCCCAGTAGGTTTCCTCTAAAGTTGCCCAAAGCCCATCTAGGAGATGATTCGTAAACCGACCTTTATTTTCAAAGATTTCTGCCATTAATAAAGCTGCAAGGTTCGCTCTTCTTTTTACGACAACTGCCTCGTAATTACTTCTATTTCCTATTTTTACGTATTCCAAAAAAAGTGTGGCAGGTAAGATGTCCCACGATTGTTGCAATGCTGCTTCGCCTCTTTGTATCCAATATTGTTGGATGTTTGGGTCAATATCCTCCCAGTAGCTTCTATCTGTTTTTAGTGGAAAAGGGCGTAGCTCTGTCTTACTCAGCAAATTATTTTCTAACCAAGCTGTTGGAAAATTAGCACCTAACTCATAAGGCTGCCAAGCAGTTTGCGTTATACTTTGAAATGATAAGCACATCAAAGTAATACTAATGATATAAATTGATTCTTTTTTCATTCTAAAAGTAAAATGGTTAAAAAACGAGGTTGCTCTAATGGATTAATTTGTTAAATCTTTTTGGGATTTAGAGCATCCATCTATCAGATCAACCTCAATTCATTAATAAGAGCATGTTTAAATTTTTAATTACTGAAAACCAATATTTTATGAACCTGACTTCAGTAAGGCTTAGTCATTTAGCCCGCTAAATTCCCTCGCCTTCCTATTGTCAGAACCACAAACTATTGATTTTCACCTAAAGAA
>CALDYY010000066.1 GCA_937944245.1 uncultured Saprospiraceae bacterium
CGACAAAAGTAGTTTAAATTTAACAACATTGGAATATGAGGAAGAGAACTACAACGATGAGGAAGGTTTCTTTGGCGATTGGTATGGTATTAATGGCTACTACAATGAATATCGTTGGGAGCACAGAGAAGACCCTTGCCAACCAGCCTATTACAACTATGAAAGATTTGTTCGTAGAAATGTAATTAGTTCCAATTTAGGTTTAATTGCTAAAAGTGGTAAAGATGGTTCGATGTCCGTTTTTGTTACAGATTTATTAAATACAAATCCAGTAGGTGGCGTAAATTTAGATTTCTATGATTACCAACAACAAAAAATAGCTACTACACAAACCAATTCATCAGGAATAGCTAATTTAATGCTACCGAGTGAAGTGTTTGCTGTGATAGCCACTCAAAATAATCAAGTAGGTTACTTGAAGTTAGAAGATGGAAACTCAATTTCTTTAAGCCGATTTGATGTTTCTGGCGCGATTACTCAGAGAGGGATAAAAGGCTTTATCTACGGAGATCGTGGTGTTTGGCGACCAGGTGATTCCCTTTACTTGAACTTTATTTTAGAGGCACAAGAAAAGAATTTACCAAAGAACTATCCTATCACTTTTGAACTGTACGACTCAAGAGGACAACTTCAACAAAAACGAACCATCGCTCAAAGTGTCGGCAACATTTATGCCTTACATACTGCTACCGCACCTGATGCACCTACGGGAAATTGGATGGCGGTAGTAAAAGTGGGCGGCGCAAAGTTTGATAAGACCTTAAAAATAGAAACCGTTAAACCGAATCGGCTTAAAATCGCTCTTGATTTTGGAAAGCAAGAGCTGTCTTATGCGGATATACCACTCAAAGCAACGCTTAATGTAGATTGGCTCTACGGTGCACCTGCTCAAAATCTGAATACGATTGTTGAAATGAATTTGCGCGCTACACCAACTAAATTTGCCAATCTTGATAATTATCTATTTGACGACCCAACTAGAACAATATATAGTGAACCAAAGGTTGTATTTGATGGAAAAGTAGATGCTCAGGGACGAGCTAATTTTGTTACCAGCATGACTACAAACGAAGTTGCTGCTGGAAAATTAATAGCCACTTTTAAATCCAGAGCCTTTGAAGCAGGTGGCGACTTTAGCACCAGCACAACGAGTATTCCTTACTCTCCCTACGCTTCTTATGTCGGAATACAAATTCCACAGAATAAAGAAGGAGAAAAACGATTAGAGATTGGTAAAGATGGAGCATTAAATTTTGTGGCAGTCAATGAAAAAGGACAACCTATTAGTAATAAGAATTTAAGCATTGGATTGTATCGCGTGGAATGGCGTTGGTGGTGGGATAGAAGCGATGACTACATTTCCCAGTATAGCAGCAGCGAGCACTACGCAGCATTACAAACGGGTACAGCAACAACAGATGGCAAAGGATTGGCTAAATTCTCCTTTAAAGTGGAAGAATGGGGTAGATATCTTGTGCGTGTGTGTGATACCCAAAGTGGACATTGTGCTGGTGACTTCTTCTATGCTGGCTACCCTTGGTATGACGAAGAAGGAGGCAATCGTTCGGAAGCAGCCATGTTGACTTTTTCAACCGATAAACAAAAATACAATGTAGGGGAAACCGTAAAATTGAATGTACCAGCCACTGGAAATGGTAAGGCACTCATTACCATCGAAAACGGTACGAAAATCATTCAATCTTTTTGGGAAAATACCAAATCTGGTGAAAACACTTTTATCTTCAAAACCACTGATGAGATGTCGCCGAACGTATATGCACACGTTAGTTTGGTGCAACCACATGGTCAAACAGAAAATGATTTGCCAATTAGAATGTATGGTGTCGCTAATGTAACTATTGAAAATCCAGCTACGAGATTAACGCCTGTTGTAAATATGCCTAAAGAATTGAAGCCTGAAAAATCATTCGTGATAGAAATAAGCGAAAAAAATAAGCAGCCTATGGCTTATACCATAGCTTTAGTGGATGAAGGATTATTAGACTTAACTAACTTTAAAGCTCCTCAACCGCACGATATTTTCTACGCTAGAGAGGCTTTGGGCGTAAAAACTTGGGATGTTTACGACTATGTGCTAGGTGCGTTTGGTGGTGAAATGCAGCGTATTTTAAGTATCGGTGGCGACGTGGAAATTGATGCCTCCAAAGCAAAAGAACAAGCCAACCGTTTCAAACCTGTGGTGAAGCATCTTGGTCCCTTTTATCTCGAAAAAGGTAAAACAGCAAAACACGAAATTGCAATGCCTAACTATGTGGGTTCAGTCAAAACAATGGTGGTAGCTGCCAATGTTAATGGTGCTTATGGCAATGCGGAAGCGGTAACACCAGTGCGCAATCCGCTCATGGTATTGGCTACCTTGCCTAGAGTGTTAGGGATAAAGGAGCAAATTCAACTGCCAGTATCTGTGATTACAACAGATGCTAAAATCAAAAATGTAACACTTACTGTGGAGGAAAGTAGTGGATTAATTAAATGGAATGGTGGTAAATCCAAAACCATTAACTTTGCTAAAGCAGGGGAACAAATAGTCATGTTTGATTTAGAAGTGCTTGAAAATCAAGGCATAGCTAAATTTAAGATAACTGCCAACGGCAATGGTGAATCCGCAAGCCAAACTATTGAAATTGACGTGCGCAACCCTAATCCATACATTACTGATGTGCAAGAAATTGTGGTTGAAAGTAATAAAGCGCATACTTTTCAATTTACGCCGATTGGTTCAAGAGGAACAAATACAATTACGCTTGAAGTATCTAATATCCCGCCCATCAATTTGGATAAGCATATGAGATATTTGATTCAATATCCTCATGGTTGCGTGGAACAAATTGTTTCAGGAGCATTTCCACAACTTTTCTTAGCCAATTTGACGGAGCTATCCAAAACTCAACAAGAAGCCACGCAACGCAATGTAGTTGCTACCTTAGAAAAATTGAAACAATATCAAACCAATGAAGGTGGCTTTGGTTATTGGCAAGGTAGTGAAGATGCAGGTGCGTGGGTATCCAACTATGTGGGACATTTTATGCTGGAGGCGCAGAAAAAAGGTTATGCTGTCCCTCAAGGAATGCTCAACAAGTGGAAGCAATTTCAGAAAAATAGAGCCAACAATTGGACAAAACCTGCCATCACTAGCCCTTATGGTACTGAGGATTTAGACCAAGCCTATCGCTTGTTCACGCTTGCTTTGGCAGGCGATGCTGCACAAGGCGCAATGAACAAAATGAGAACTACAAACAACCTTTCCGTACAAGCCAAATGGCGACTGGCGGCGGCTTATGCGCTCACAGGAAAATTGGAAGTGGCTCAAGCGTTAATTCAAAATGTTGGTACAAACATTGCGCCTTATCAAGAACTAGCCTTTACATACGGCTCTGACTTACGCGACCAAGCTATGATTGTAGAAAGTATGCTTTTGATGAACAACAAAACAGCAGCAGCACCTATCATTAAAAGCATTAGCGAAGAATTGAGCGGCAATGAATGGATAAGTACCCAAACTATGGCATATGCACTCCTAGCAGTCAGTCAATTTGTAGGTAACGATGCGAGCGGCAAATCCTTTAAATTTACATATCAACTTGGCAATGGGCAAGCCGTAAATGCTGGTGCTAATACGCCAATAGTTCAAGTGAATGTTCCTGCCAATGGAGGACAAAACCAAACCGTTCGCTTTGAAAACAAACATACGGGCATCCTTTATGCTCGATTGATTATGACAGGTCAGCCAGTGATTGGCGATCAAACTTCGGCGGCTCAAAATTTGACCATGCAAGTTCGATACACCAACAAACAGGGTAATCCAATTGACATCAGCAGTCTAGCGCAAGGTACTGACTTTGTGGCAGAAGTAAGCATTACTAATCCGGGAACAAAAGGCATCAATTACGATGAAATGGCGTTATCACAGATTTTCCCATCGGGTTGGGAAATCATCAATAGCCGATTGGATGGCTTCTCGGGCGTCACTTCTTCTGTTCCTGAATACCAAGATATTCGCGATGATAGGGTTTACACTTATTTTGATATTCGCAAAGGTACAACTCAAGTATATCGCATTCAACTAAATGCCGCCTATCAAGGACGTTTCTATTTGCCGAGCATCAGCTGCGAAGCCATGTATGATAATTCCATCACAGCACGCACACCAGGTCAATGGGTACAAGTAAACGCTAGAGAAAATATGTAAAACAGAGATTAGTAAGAATTTAGAAAAGAAAGAGCAATGTTCTTAATGTTGCTCTTTTTTATTGTTTACTTGGTGTTATCTATCTATTTACAACCACCTACCTCATTTGCCTCTGAGGCTTAGCATTTCGTTGGATGGCTTCACATTTACTAATGATCCAACTTTGAGCGTAAATATTTTCCGTTTCTCTTAGTTTGGTGTTGAGTTCAAGCAGTTTTTTCTCTAATTCTACATTGGGCATGTAGGGGGCTTCAATAGTGAGTTGTACCATTTTTTTGGCGTACCGAATAAAATTTTTGTATCCTTTTTTTTCGTTGACATTCATGCGTTTGCTGCGCATAATGTAGATTCGCATACTTTCGAGTAAGGAAAAAAGCGAATCGTAATTTTCTTGTTCGTAATAGGTGCGAATCAACAAAAGATTGCCGCCAAGATGGTATTGTGTTTCTGTAAATTCGACTTCTTGCAGCAAACTTTGCGCCTCTTTGTGGTTTTTGGTGCTTAGGTAATAATAAGCCAAGCTGTATTTATAAACGTTTTCTTTATTTTTATCCGAAACTTTTTCTTTGTAATCTTCGATAAAGTCTTTTGTCCATTCATAATCCTTTAAATGACAGCCTAATGTAACAATATTTTTATAAACCCAGCTATCTATTTTTTCATCTTTTAGCAAGGAGCCATTTTGTACAGCTTGTTTATAAATATTCAACAATTCTTGTTCATAGATTTTATCGCCAATATTGATTCTACGGACGCAATAGTTACTCGCAAAATTGTACAATTCACTTAAATCCGCTTGATGAATGTAAGTAGCGGATTCTTGAAGTAGGTTTTTGAGTGCTTGATAAGCCTGCTCGCTATTTTCTTCTTTAATGATTCTGATAGCCATGTAATATCCAATAATGGTAGGGTGTTCGGCATAAGTAGCCAAATTGTTTTTCACGTACTCCATTATTTCATCTAGTAAATCAAAGCGGTACTCAATATTGGCAATCATTTGATGTGCAATAAGCAATGCGCCATACTTTAACTTTTCACAGATGTAAAAATGGTCGAGATGATCCATTGTGCTTTGTCCAGTAGTTTGGTCTGTTCGGCTAACATGGTTGACGGTATATTCCCTAAGCAAATCCTGATATTGATGCTGTAATAAATAGTAGGCACTATCTCGTTTGGTGTATTTTTGTAAATTTTTTTCTAGCAACTTAGACCTGTTGGTAAATACCTCTAAATTATTGGTTTTGAGTGCTTTATGTACGGTATGGAGTTGTTCGGCTATTTCTTGTTCTTCAAAATTTTGGATAGCTAGAAAACGATGATACAAACGCATCAAGTAAGACATAGTATTTTGCAGTTTCTGCTCCTCGTAAATTTCTTTGGGAAAGAGTTTTTTAAACACCTTTTCTTTCTCTAAATTAGGATGAATCTTATCTATTTCATCAAAAATGATGTTCAGTAATTCTATTGTTTTTTGGTGCTGATTGAAATAAGGTGAGATGACAAATTGCTTGAATAACTCCTTTTCACGACCATTTAGCTGCTCCAATACTTTAATCAACCGACTACTTTGCATACGACTTTGATAATTTTTATTCTAAAAATAGAAAATGCCTTTCAAATGTAATTCAAAAAATTGAAATTCAGATAATTAAGTAGGATAAAATATTTTTTAGGCATACAGAAAAGCGTAGTAATGTACTAAATTCATTGGTATTTTTGATGCATCTTTGTATTGTAGAAGGAATATAAGTAAAACATAATCCACTGTAATCCTAGTCAATACATAAAAAATACGACTTACTATTGGCAATTAATTAATCTCATGGACATTGTATAGGGCATCCAATTAGGATGCCTTTTCTACGTTATGTACTTATCTTAGTTTCACTTTAGGTCTATTTTATATGAAAAAAATATTCATATCTACGCTTTTACTTTGCTTTGCTTATTTAGCAATTGCTCAAGTTAGTGTTATACCATCACATCCAGTAGTGGATAGCACAATTACCATCACTTTTGATGCGACAAAAGGCAATAAAGCATTAGCGAACTTTACTGGAGATATTTATTGCCATACTGGTATTCTGACAGACAAGAGTGTAAACAATGAATGGCAACGCATACAGGGAAAATGGGGTGAATCGGATGAGCGCGTAAAAATGATGCGACTAGGGGAGGGGCTGTATCAGATTAGTTTCAACGTTCGATCTTTTTACAATATTCCTGTTGGTGAACAGGTGTTTAAGTTGGGTTTTGTTTTCAGAAATGCCAATGGTTCAATCGTTGCTCGCAATGTGGACAATCGTGATTTTTATGTAGAAATATTTCCAACACCTTATCAAAATGGCTTAAATTACTTGGCTAATGGCAATTTGCTATTTCAACTCTTTGCTCCTAACAAGCAAGAAGTGCATTTAATTGGTAGCTTTAATAGCTGGCAAACGCTACCCAATTTTCAGATGCAACGCCAAGCGGATGGAGCGACCTATACTTTAGAGGTCAGTGGACTTGACCTCGCTCAAAATCACACTTATCAATATTTGATAGATAGAACATTAAAAGTTGCTGACCCATACAGCGAATTAGTGCTGGATGAGTCCAATGATTCTTTTATACCGACAGTTACTTTTCCCAATCTACTTCGCTACCCATTCGGGCAAACAAGGGGAGCAGTCAGTTGGATACGCCCAAAAACTAATTTTAATTGGCAAGTCAATGATTTTCAAGCACCTAAGAAAACAGATTTGGTCATTTATGAATTGCTCTTGCGAGATTTTATTGCTCGCCACGATTATCAAACACTCACGGACACGTTGGATTATTTGCAACGTTTGGGTATTAATGCGATTGAATTAATGCCTATTAATGAATTTGAAGGTAATATTAGTTGGGGCTACAATCCTTCATTCCACCAGGCTTTGGATAAATACTATGGTACGCCAGAAGCGTTTAAGCAATTCGTAGATGAGGCGCATCGCAGGGGCATGGCAGTCATTGTGGATGTAGTGTTTAACCATGCTTTTAGCCAAAGTCCTTTGGCGCAAATGTATTGGAATCAGGCAAATTTTAGACCTGCACCTAATAACCCTTGGTTAAATGTTGCACCTACTCATCCCTTTAATGTTGGTTACGACTTTAACCATGAAAGTCAAGCTACTAAAGCATTTACTAAACAAGCACTAGCTTACTGGCTTAAAGAATATCGCATTGATGGTTTTCGATTTGACCTTTCCAAAGGTTTCACTCAAGTTAATTCAGGTAATGATGTGGGCAGATGGAGTGATTATGATGCTTCGAGAGTGGCTATTTGGAAAGAATATGCCGATTATCTTTGGCAAGTGAAAAACGATGCCTTACTTATTTTAGAGCATTTTGGCGGACTTCGCGAGGAACGCGAATTGGCAAATTATCGCAATGGAATGATGTTTTGGAACAATATGAATTTTCAGTACAACGAAGCCACAATGGGTTACAACAATGACCTTTCTTTGACTAATTATCGTTCTAAAGGTTTTGATAATCCTGATGCAGTAACTTTTATGGAAAGCCACGACGAGGAACGATTGATGTATAAAAATCTACAATTTGGTAATTCCAGAGGAAACTATAGTGTTAAAAACCTACGAACAGCATTGCAGCGTGTGGAATTGGCGAGTGTATTTTTTTATGTAGTGCCTGGTCCGAAGATGCTTTGGCAATTTGGAGAGCTAGGCTATGAATTTTCCATTAATTATTGCCCGAATGGTACGATTTCAGAAAATTGTCGGGTGGATGTGAAGCCAATTCGCTGGGAATATTTTCAAAACGAAGATAGAAAACGCTTATATGATATCACTAGCAAACTCATTGCATTCAAAACTAAATATGAAGTAACGGAAACGCGAGATTATCGAGGCGATTTATTTTCGAGTATTCGCAAGACTTTTCAGTTAAATCATCCAGAATTTTTAACAACGGTACTAGGAAATTTTGATTTAGCACCTCAAGAGTTTTTTCCAGGTTTTCAGCAAACGGGATGGTGGTATGAGTATTTTACAGGCGATAGCTTGCAGGTCACAAACGTCAACCAATCCATTATTTTACAGCCAAGCGAATACCGACTTTATACTTCCAAAAATTTGAACCAAAAAGAAGTAATTTCCAGCACTTTTGACCTGCGTGCCGATTATCAATTACAATTATTTCCCAATCCAACTCGTGAAGAAATTAATCTTATTTACACGTTAAAGGAAAGTGCTTCAGTGGATATAGCTGTATTTGATTTGAATGGAAAGTTGCTTCAACAATTGGATTTAGGGCAAATGCCTAATGGAACTTTTCAACAACGAATAGACTTGAATTTATCTTCGGGTGTATATTGGCTGAAACTGGCAACAGAAAAAGGACAGCAGTTTTTGAAATTCGTCGTGCAATAGATTTGTAAGTGTTTATTGGTTGAATTGTTTAGCTATTGACTATAATAGTATTACTAAACAATTCAACCAATGAGCTAGCATTATATGCTAACATTCAAATTATAAAAAGTAAATGCCCATTTATCGGCTTGTTCTTCAATAATTTTCGTCGTGGATTTTCCGGCACCGTGTCCAGCGTTGGTATCAACACGTATGAGAGTTGGTTTTTCGCACTTCTGAACTGCTTGCAAGCGGGCAGCAAATTTAAAGGAATGCGCTGGCACGACCCTGTCATCGTGGTCAGCAGTAGTAACCATGGTGGCAGGGTAGCAAGTCCCTTCTTTGACATTATGTAACGGTGAATAGCCCATCAAATAGTCAAACATTTCTTGACTTTCTTCTGCTGTACCATAATCATATGCCCAACCTGCGCCAGCAGTGAATTTGTTATAACGCAACATATCCAGTACGCCTACCGCAGGTAGTGCAACTTTTATCAAATCAGGGCGTTGCGTCATGGTTGCACCCACCAATAGTCCACCATTTGATCCACCCGATATAGCTAATTTTTCTGAAGAAGTATAGCCTTGCGCAATTAAATATTCGGCAGCAGCAATAAAATCATCAAATACATTTTGCTTTTTTGTTTTTGTGCCTGCAATATGCCATGCTTTGCCATACTCACCGCCACCTCTCAGATTGGGTACAGCGTATATGCCACCATTTTCTAACCAAACGACATTAGACACACTAAAACTAGGCGTTAGGCTGATGTTGAAGCCCCCATATCCATATAGCATAGTTGGATTTTGCCCATTCAGTTGCAATCCTTTTTTGTGGGTAATCATCATTGGAACTTTTGTTCCATCCTTTGAAGTGTAAAACACTTGATTCGACTCGTAGTCATCTGGGTTGAATTGAACGCCATCTTGTTTATATACTTCAGATTTGCCAGTTTCCACCTCATATTTATAAATTGTTCTCGGCATAATGTAGCTGGTGAAGGCATAATATAACTCCTTTTGTTCCCATTTTCCACTAAAACCACCAGCAGAACCATTGCCCGGTAAATCTACTTTTCTAATTACATTGCCTTGCAAATCAATTTGTTCCACATAAGAAAGGGCATCTTTTAAGTAGGTGGCAAAGAAATAGCCTCCACCTGTGGAAAGAGAAAGCGGTTCTTTGCGCTCAGGAATTACATCTACCCAATTTTCAATAGAAGGATTGTTGGCTTCTACCTTGACTAATCTTTTATTAGGTGCATTCAAATTTGTTACAATATAAAGTGTATTCCCTTCTGTATGAGCAACATAGTGGTCATTATCAAAGTTTTTTACTATCGGAACAATAGGTGCATTAGGTTTGGTTAAATCTTGAAGGTACAATTCATTTCCAGAGGTTGACGTTGCAGCAGTAATAACCAACCAATGCTCATCTTCTGTCACGTAACCACCTACATACCTGCGTGGCATTTTTTCACCACCAAAAATAAGTTTGTCTTGACTTTGTGGTGTACCAAGTTGATGAAAATACAATTTATGCACCTGCGTCATACCCGACAATTCACTACCGTCTTTAGGTTTATCATAAGAGCTATAATAAAAACCGCTTGTTCCTTTCCAAGAAACACCTGAGAATTTAACATCAATTAAGGTATCCTCTACTACGGCTTTGGTTTCAGCATTGAGGACAATAATTTTACGCCAATCAGAACCTCCCTCTGAAACACTGTAGGCTGCTAATTTACCATCTTTGGTAAAATTAATACCCGCTAGAGAAGTAGTCCCATCAGCAGAAAACAAATTTGGGTCGAGAAAAACTTCTGGGGCATTTTCTCCTTTCTGGCGATACAGCACAGACTGGTTTTGCAAGCCATCATTTTTGTAGAAGTAAGTATAATCTCCTTCTTCAAATGGTGCACTGTATTTTTCGTAATCCCAAAGTTGGGTTAGGCGCGTTTTAATTTTTTCTCTAAATGGAATTTGGGCTAAATAGGCAAACGTCAAATCGTTTTGAGCTTTTACCCACTGTTCCGTTTCTGCTGAACGGTCGTCCTCCAGCCAACGATAAGGGTCTTGTACTGCTTTACTAAAATATTCGTCTTGTTGCGCTACTTGTTTTGTACTAGGGTAGCTCACCTGAATAACAGGATAATTCGTCATGGTATCAGTTGCTATATTTTTGCAATTTGCCATCAATAATAATGCCAAAATGCTAATCAGTGGCAATAGTTTTTGCATAAAATCTAATTTTCTGTTTTATAAGACTGCTATCACTTCTAGGAAAATTCCTTTAAGAAATAAAACTACTACAATTCTGGATATAAAACAAATGGAGATGCTTTGCCTAATTCTTCATAGCTATTGGCAGATTTTAAGTTCGTAATTTTTATTTTAGCACCACCGATTTCATGCGATGTGGCTATTTTAGCTCCACCTGTTAGTGCAGCCCAATCAGACCAAGTAGATTCTAAACCACCAATTGGTATAATTTTTACCCACATTTTCCATGCAATAGGTAAACCGGACTCATCCAATATCCAAACATAACTGTCGCCAGGCGTAACCCCACCAGAGGTGTAAGTAACCATTAAGCCTTGTCTGCCATCTTTCAATGTAACGATACTTCGCTCTGTGCCAGCATCGAGTACCTTCGAGGGTGCATTAAGCCAAAAAGAATCGTTGCAGAACGAACTCCATGCAGTGCGTACCAATTTATCTGCTCTTTTACCCGATTGTTCCACACCTTTTACAAAGGCTTTTCCCGAAATGGTATTAGGATTTAATAATACTAAATGTTTACCCCATTCTACTGCTACTAAATGTTGTGCTTTATCCCAAATAAAGTGATTTCTTCCTGCAAAAGTCCATGCTACAATTCCAGTAGAATCCCAAGCGGCTTTATCAATCGCTTTTAGCATTTGTTGAGCCATTTCATCTGCTGCTGCACTAGGCTGACCATCAGGTTTTTTTTCACTTAACAGCGCAACGACAACTACTCCGATGACTAATAAACTACCCAATACTATTCCAATCCACTTAATTATTTTTGACATCCTTCCACTTTTGTTTTCAAACAAACCTCGTTTTCCTACTTTTGTTGATAAAAAATTGAAACTTATTCATCATTTACAATCAGAAATAAAAAATTGCACGCACTGCTCATTGCATTTGCCTTTTGGGGCGAATCCAATTTTTAGTTTTTCCGAGCAATCAAAAATTGTGTTGATTAGCCAAGCTCCAGGTATTTTGGCGCATCAAAAAAGCATTCCTTATCAAGATAAAAGTGGGGAACGCCTCAGAAGTTGGCTGGGTGTATCAGATGAAGTTTTTTATAATCTTGATAATTTTGCTATTTTACCGATGGGCTTTTGCTATCCAGGCAAAGGAAAATCAGGTGATTTGCCTCCAAGAAAAGAGTGCGCTCCATTATGGCATAATTTAGTTTGGCAACAGTTGAATCATGTGCAATTAACGATTTTAATAGGTCAATATGCACAGCAATATTATTTAAAAGAGCCTAGTTCAAGTAATTTAACAGCGCGCGTTCGGGCGTATGAAAATTATTTACCTCAATTTTTTCCTCTGGTGCATCCCTCGCCATTGAATCAAGGTTGGATGAAGAAGAATGAATGGTTTGAGGAAGAAGTATTGCCTGTTCTTAGAGAAAGAATACAAGTAATTTTAAAGCAATAGGAGATAGAAAATAACATCAAAAGTTTTGTTCATAAAATTCTATAATTTTTGGGTCGGTTAAAATATCGCTAGGTTTAAGTGGCTGGCTCAGGACAATGCCTTCCAGCGAGCGGCAGCGACTAAGTGCTACATAAGTTTGACCATATTCAAAAGCTCCTTTATCTAAATCTATAATCACTCGGTCAAAAGTTTTTCCTTGTGCTTTGTGAATGGTTACCGCCCAAGCTAATTTTAACGGATATTGAGTGAAAGTACCTATTATTTCAGTTTCTATTTTGTGAGGATCATTTTCTGCTTGTTTATACCTCGATATTTCCCAATCTACTGGCTGCACATTGATATAACGTTGAGTACCACCTTGTTCTTCAATCATCACTGTTATATTTTCCGCTTCCAACTTGACTACCTTACCAATTGTTCCGTTCACGAACTGTTTTTCGGGGTCATTTCTCAGGAACATCACCTGTGCATTAAGTTTTAAACGAAGTGCTAACTCAGTTGGAAATAAGCTAGGGTTAAAATCCCCTTTCACTTGTCCGTAATAAATTTGGTCGGGAAGTGGAATATCTCTTAGGGCTTGATTGTTGATTCTATCCACTGTGGTGTTTCGAGCGGAGAGTGTAATGTAAAATTCTTTACTATTAAAATCGGGAACGTATCTTTCATTCAAATCTTCTAAATCATCATGGTCTATTCTATTGGTTCTTACCGCATCAAGCAGCCTTATAAAATATCGAGCCTCCTGGCGATATATTTTTTTTAACGCTATCATACTCATAGAAAATTCTAAAAATACTTTAGCAGAAAAAAAATAGGGGCTGTCATAATAATTCATAAAAAACTGCTTCTCCACTTCATTGGAAAGTACAGGCGGGAGTTGGAACAAATCACCAAAAAATACCACTTGAACGCCACCAAAAGGGTGAGGATTATCTCGATTGAGTCGCAGAAAATAGTCAATATTATCTAACATATCTGCTCTTACCATAGAGATTTCATCAATGATGAGCAAATCAATATTTTGATATAATTTTCTGTTTCTATGTTTTCTAATATCTTTAGTGGTTATAAATTTTGGTGGAAACCCAAAAAAGGAATGAATGGTTTGTCCACCTACATTGAGTGCAGCAACACCTGTAGGTGCTAACACTACATTTCGTTTTCTAGTTATATTTTTTAGAAGCTGGAGCAGTGTAGATTTTCCCGTCCCAGCTCTTCCTGTTATAAATACACTAGTGGTTGTTTTTTCGATTAAATCTAATACGTATTTAAAATCTTCATTTAATTCTAAAACTTGCAAAATTTAGGCTGTTTTTATAATCGCTTTACTAAAAATAAATATACTGGAAAGTGATCGCTGTATCCATCTAAATAAGTATCTCCAGCATGAGTGCGCAAAGGATAACCTTTAAATTGACCTTCTTTTTGCACCATATAAGGTTGATTGAATATTTGTGCTTTATAAAATTGATAGCCACCATTTGGTTGAACCAAGCCCGAAGAAATAATCAACTGGTCAAATAAATTCCAGGCATCCTGATAAGCCAAAGTGCCAATACCTTTCTTGTAAAAATCTTCCATTGGATTATATAAATCTCCTTCTTTTATTTTTGCAATATCTCTTTTTGATTTAAGCACTTTTTTTATGCTGGAACTAATAGGGTCATCATTCAAATCACCCATTATAATAATCTTAGCATTGATATTTTGATTCATCAAGGAATCAACTGCTGACTTTACTACTCCTGCGGCTGTTTCTCTTAATGAACGACTTGCTGCCTCACCTCCTCTGCGCGATGGCCAGTGATTGACCAAGACATGCAGCGTATCACCATCAAAAATACCTGAAACCAACAGGACATCTCTAGTGTAAATTCTAGAGCCATCTTCATTATAAATCAAGACAGGTAGGGCTCTGCTATTGGTAACTGTAAAATACTTAGGTTGATAAAGCAACCCCACGTCTATCCCTCTCAAATCAGGTGAATCATAATGAATGATATTATAATTTTGTTTTGCTATTTCAGGTTGCTTCACCAAATCTTCTAGTACTCTTTTGTTTTCTATCTCGGCAACTCCCAGAATGGCGAGTCCATCAGGCGTTACTTCTTTGCCTATTTGCGAAATAATAGTGGACATGTGAGTGAGCTTTTTTTGATACAATTCCTCTGTCCATAATTTTGAACCCGTTGGGGTGTATTCACTATCATTAATAAGAGGATCGTCCTCCGTATCAAAAAGGTTTTCTAAGTTATAGAAACCAATACAACCTACCTTGGCTTGCTGCTGCGCTAAAGTGCTTAGTGCAAAAAATAATAAACACAATAATAGCGTGAATCTCATGGTTGATAACAATTAGGATAAAATCAGGTATTCAATTGGTTAAGATAAAATCAAAAGAACTAGGTTGAATAACCGGTAAACTCATCCAACCTCGTTTATTTTTGGTTAAGAGCCTAAATAATTTTTTAGTAACTTGCTTCTATTAGCGGTACGAAGTTTATTGATGGCTTTGTCCTTTATTTGGCGAACGCGCTCGCGTGTGAGTCCAAATTCTTCTCCAATATCTTCCAACGACATCGGATGTTCGTAGCCAATACCAAAATAAAGTTTGATAACACTCGCTTGTCTTTCTGTTAATGTGCTCAAGGAACGTTCAATCTCTCTTCTTAAGGACTCACGGTACTCCAGTTCTTGGTCAGTTTTTGGTGTTGAGCTATTTTCCAATACATCTAGCAAAGAATTATCTTCACCTTCTACAAACGGTGCGTCCATAGAAACGTGTCTAGCGGCAACCCCTAATGTTGTTTCTACTTCTTCTGTTGGTATTTCTAGCAATTCCGCTAGCTCTTCAGCGGAAGGCTCACGCTCAAACTCTTGTTCCAACTCTGAGAATGCCTTATTAATTTTATTGAGTGAACCAACCTTATTCAAGGGCAGACGAACAATTCTAGACTGCTCCGCCAATGCTTGAAGTATGGATTGACGAATCCACCATACGGCATAAGAAATAAACTTGAATCCTCGTGTTTCGTCAAAACGCTGTGCTGCCTTTATCAAACCAAGATTACCTTCATTAATCAAATCACTCAAAGAAAGACCTTGATTTTGATATTGTTTTGCCACAGATACCACAAACCTTAGGTTGGCTTTGGTTAGTCTTTCTAAAGCAATGGGGTCTCCCTGCTTAATCCGCTTTGCTAGATCTACCTCTTCTTCCGGGGTAAGCAAATCTACTTTCCCTATTTCCTGTAAATACTTTTCAAGAGATTGACTTTCTCTGTTCGTAATGGATTTAGTAATCTTTAATTGTCTCATGCAATTTTAATCATTTAAAAAACAATAACTTACATTTAAAAATATACTATTAAGAACCACTTGTAAAGCAGGTTCTAATTGTAAATGGCAAAAAATTCATGGGAAGCTAACACAAAATTAATCGAATTTACCTCAATATTCAGTTGAATGTTAACAACACAATAACTAAATTTCTTGTATCGTAGTATAGTTCAATCAGAATGCAAAGATTTATGAATAAGACGTAAAAAACACTTATTAGTTGCTCATGAAAGAGAACAAAATTTATACGTTAGGGATTTTTGTTAAACATGGATGATGTAGATTCTATTTAAAGTAATGAATTCACACTTCATTTTTAACGTTAGTAAATTCAAATAGATTATTACACTATTGTGAAAAAAATACCTGCTGTGCATTATGAAAAATATATTTTTATTGTTGTTAGCATTAATAACAACTCGTTTAGATGCTCAAGTTTTACTGCCAGTCAAGCAAAACGGAAAATGGGGGGTGATTAACTCCGAAGGTAATTTAAAGATTTCACCCATTTACGATGCACTAGATATTTATAACCAACATGGCTATATCGTAGCACAGAAAAAAGATAAACTAGGATTAATTAACCATGAAGGTAAACAAATATTACCTATTATTTATGATGAAATTAATATAATAAATCAATATTTTTTTGAAGTATCTAGTTATAAAAAATGGAAATTAGTAAATCAACTTGGTAATGTTTTACTAGATAGTTATGAGGACTTAACATTACTGAATAATGACTTACTTGCATTTCAGCAGGACAAATACTGGGGGTGTATTAATCAAAAGGGTAAAACAGTAATCACTCCAAAATTTGACTCTTTAACATACGAAAAAGATTACATTATTACTTATCAATCCAACAAACTAGGACTATGTTCATTACGAGGGAAATATATATTGGATAATATTGCCACACAAATAAAATTTATTAGTGAAAATCTTATTTTATTTAAATCTAATAATAAATGGGGAGGGATAGACGGAAATGGTAATGTATTATTTCATCCTTCATTCCAGTATTTTAACTTTAGCTCGCCCTATCTTATAGAATTGGGAAATGAAAACACTATATCAGTCTATTCTCTACTAGACAATACACTCACTAGTATCAACAAAATTAAGGGAAATAAAATAGAACCTTTTTCAAAGGACTTATTCCTGCTAAGGAAAGACACCTATTGTGGTTTAATAAATAAAAAAGGTGATATTGTTGTACCTGCTCTGTATGATGAGATATTATATTTTTCTGAACAGTTGTTTAGATTTAAACGCCTTGATAAATGGGGACTTATTGATGATGTAAACAATGAAATATTTAACTTGGAACTAGATTATATTGCTCCATTACAAAAAGGAATAAGTTTTATTAAAAAGAATAATAAATATGGATTATTGGATGGTATGGGTAAGTTTTTGTTAACACCTGATTACGATAAAATTCAACTAGAAGATAACAAAATAAAGGCTTATCGTGAAGAGGGAATAGAACTTTTTTTTTTACAAGCTGATGGAAAAATCATAGATGCTAATACAAATATGGAGGAACATTATACCTTTAGTATTAACACAAACAATATAAACATACAAACAGAATGTCAAAATAGGCAATTAAAACAACATGAATGGTTTTATAATGCAACTACTCAAAAATGGGGTCTTCGAGGTCTAAATGATGGTTATAATTATATCTTACCACAATTTGATTATATTGAGGTTAAACCAGAAACAGGATTTACATTAGTAGGTGTAAAAAAGAACAGTAAATATAGATTTGGTCATACACAATATAATTTTGAAATGGTCTATGGGCTGGTTAATAATGATATTGGTAAATTAGTAACACCGATTGACTTTTTACATATTTATTTTACCGATTTTGACAATAAATCACCTTTGGCAAGATGTATTTTCTCTAATGGAACTTTCGGATTAATTGATACTATTGGTAGAATTGTGATGAAGGATATTTCTTTCATTGACGAATTTAAAGATGGAAAAGCAGCTATTGGATTCGGTGGAAAACTTTCAGGGGCATTAAAACCAAAATGGAGAATAGAACAACTGTCCTCTTTTTTAAAAAAATTAACTTCTTTTTATTATACTATTAGTCATACGGAAGATGATCAATATTTTGATGAAAATGCTTGGTTGATTTGCGAAAACTGTACTTGGGGTTATATAGATAAATTTGGAAAAATAGTCGTAGCACCAATTTATGACTTCGTAAAAGATTATAAAAAGGGAGTAGGATTAGTGTGTAAAGATGAAAAATGGGGAGCTATTGATAGAAAAGGTAACCACTTTTTAGATTGTGAATACAGCGATATAGAATTTATTGGCAATGCGGAGATGTTAATAGTACATCATCAACTGATAAAATATGGCTTGATAGATACGATTGGAAGAGTTGTTATTCCTGCCGAATACGATGAAATTGAAAACATAAACCATAATTATGTTTCTATCAATCTCAATAACAAATGGGGTTTTGCTGATAAAAATGGTAACCTTATTATTCCGCCTCAATACGAAGCCGTTAATCCATTTAACCAAGATTTTGCTTCGGTGAAATATAATGGAAAATGGGGTTTAATAAATATTAAAGGGAATATTGTTATCCCATTTAAGTATATTAAAATGGGTAATTTTAAAGAAGGACTTATTTGGGTAAAAAACGGAAATGAATACTGTTATATTAATGAATATGAAGAAGTGCAATTTTGTATAAATGTTAGTTTGGTTAACGATTTTGAATATGGTGTCGCAAGAGTTATAGAACAGGGTAGATGGGGGCTAATTAACACGTCAGGAACTTATGTGGCGCGCCCAAAATTTAATAATATTCATCCGTTCGATAGCAATAAACTTGCGGTA
This sequence comes from uncultured Saprospiraceae bacterium, assembly GCA_937944245.1. Classification (GTDB taxonomy): domain Bacteria; phylum Bacteroidota; class Bacteroidia; order Chitinophagales; family Saprospiraceae; genus JAAUTG01. Next base: position 18,522 of record CALDYY010000066.1, read on the forward strand.
GTGCAGTATGGTGATTCTAATACAAGATTTGGTGTAATTAATGTTAAAGGAGAACTAATTATACCAACAAATTATAACTATATATATTCTTTCTCTGAAGGATATGCTGCTGTAAAATATAAGGACAAATATGGGTATATAAATACAAGCGGACAACTCATAATACCCACCATATATAGCAGAGTTTCACCTTTTAGAGAAGGTAGAGCTGCTGTTCAGCGAGATGGCTTTTGCGGTTACATAAATTATAATGGTGAAATTATAGTTAATTTGGAATATTCTAAATGTTTGGAGTTTAAAGATGGCAAAGCAGTAGTTTACAAAGGCTACCAGAAGGGTGGGGTAGTGGAGAGAAATGGTACACAAATAATAGCGCCAAGTTTAAATCGCCTATTAAATTTTGAAGAAGGTAGAGGGCTTGTAAGAGATGCCCAACATCGCTTTTACTATATTACAGAAGATACTACTTTATATAATGGCTATTATGAGGATGCTACTTTTTTTCAGAATGGTGTTGCAATCGTTAAATCAAAACAACAATGGGGAATTATTAATTACAAGGGACTAAATATAGTTTCTACAAAATATGATTATATCTATCCGTTTGTGAACGCTTATGCAAAAGTGAGAATAAGAGGCACTTATGGATTAGTTGGCTTGGATGGTAAAACGTGCTTGCCTAGCGAATATGAACAGATAACCTATTTAGGTGAAGGGATTTATAAAGTTGAAAAAAACGAAGAAATTGGCTATTTTAGTCAATCTGGAAAATGGATATGGAGTATTAAGCATTAATAAAATGTTGAAGATATTTATAAATTAAATCAGTTGGTAATCCTACAATATTTGTATAACTACCTTCTATTTTTTCCACTTTACAAATTCCTATCCAGTCTTGGATACCATAAGCGCCAGCTTTATCATATGGTTTATAGGTATTAATATAATATTCTATTTCTTCTTCATTTAGTGGATTCATCCAAACGTTAGACACAACTGAGAAAGTAATACTTTTTTTCAGAGAACAGATGCAAACACCTGTAATTACTTGATGTTTTCGACCAGATAGCAATTTTAACATCACTTTTGCTTCATACTCGTTTTGGGCTTTCTCTAGAATTTGATTATTGATGATTACTACAGTATCAGCAGTAATTAATATCTCATCATCTTTTATTTTTGAAAAAGCAGCCTTAGATTTTTTGTTAGCTAAATATTCTGGCACTTTTTCTTTTGCCAAATCTGTTGGGTAATTTTCTTCAACATCTATTAATATTACATCAAAAGAAAATCCCGCATCCTTCATAAGTTGTTGTCTTCTAGGAGATTTTGAGGCTAATAATAGTTTTTGTTCTAAAATTTTCATGTGAAATAATTAAAAATTAAATAGACATTGATGATAAAAGTTGCTGCGTATAGCTGTCTTTAGGACGATTGAAAAGCTCCTCTGTATTTGCGCGTTCAACTACTTTCCCTTCCTGCATCACCATAATATCATCACTCATAAATCTAATAACAGATAAATCATGAGAAATAAATAAATAGCTTAAACTTAATTTTTCTTGTAAGTCTTTTAATAAATTTAAAATCTGTGCTTGTGTAGATACGTCTAAAGAAGATACACATTCATCACATATAAGCAATTTAGGATTTGTGGCTAACGCTCTAGCTAAACAGATACGTTGTCGCTGACCACCAGAAAACTCATAAGGTAGCCGATAAAAATAGTCTGCTTTTAAACCTACTATTTCTAATAATTCAATGACCTTATCCTTAGAGGAATCTATTTTGTATTGTCTCATAGGCTCTGAGATAGCAGTTCCAATAGGTATTCTAGGATTGAGTGATGCGTAGGGGTCTTGAAAAATAATTTGTATCTCTTTTCTAATATTTCTCATATCAATAGAAGATAATTTTAGAATATCTTTATTTTTAAAGTAAACTTCACCTGAGTAAGGTTCTATTAATCGAAGAATAGAACGTCCCAATGTAGTTTTTCCACTACCACTTTCACCAACAACACCTAATGTATTTCCTTCTTTTAAATCAAAACTTACATTTTGAATAGCTTTTACATAAGATTTCTTTTCAAAAATAGATTGTTTGTTTTTTAAAAACCAAGTATTCAATTTTTTAACTTCTAATATATTATTATTGTTTTGACTTTTATTTGGAACTTCATTTTTTATATTTTCTACTGAAATCGTTGGTAAGCGATGAATTTTCTTATGAATTGGAGGTTGAGCCATCATAAGTGCCTTTGTGTAATGTTGTTTAGGATGTTCAAAAATAGATTGTTGACTACCGCTTTCTATAATCTTTCCCTCTTTTATAATAAAGATACTATTAGCTATCTGTGCTACCAATGGTAAATTATGGGAAATAAATAAAATAGATAAATGTTGATTTTTTTGTAGTGCTTTAAGCGTTTCTATGATTGATTTTTGTGTAGTTACATCTAGGGCAGTAGTTGGTTCATCCGCAATTAGCAGACGTGGATATGAAGCCATAGCCATTGCTATCATTACCCTTTGTCGCTGTCCTCCCGAAAGCTGATGTGGGAAAGAATAGAATATTCTTTCTGCATCAGTTAATTGTACTTTTTCTAACCAATCCAAAGTTAATAGTATTGCTTCTTTTTGCGAAACGTTATAATGTGATTTTATAACTTCGGTAATCTGATAACCACATCGCATGACTGGATTAAGGGCGGTCATCGGCTCTTGAAAAATCATACTGATTTCTCCACCTCGAATTTCTATAATTTGTTGAGTAGTTAAATTTAATAAATTAACATATTTTCCTTCTTTAGTTTGATAAATAATTTCACCACTAATTTGGGCTTGCTTAGAAACTAATTGAAGGATAGATAATGCTGTAATAGATTTCCCAGAACCTGATTCACCAATTAATCCAACAATTTCACCTTTTTTTATTTTTAAATTTATGGTATCAACTACTTTTGTATTCTCTTGATGAGGATTAAACTGAATACTTAGATTTTTTATGCTCAGTAAATAATCTTGTCCCATAGATTGTTGCTATTGATAACTGAATTATTCTCGTATGCTTATACTCAAATCATCTGCTTTTATTATTAAATTATTTCGATTTTCTAAACAATTTAATAACTTTTCTCCAAGTATTTCTCTTTTCCAGCCCGACTGTAAGCTTTCCTCTTTATAATACTCATCGTTTTTAATTTTTTTAAAAATATTTCTGGATATAACAAGTTCGGGTGCAATTTTTTGCTGTAAACATTGATATTGAATGAAATTATAAAGTAACTCTAATTTTATGTCTTCTAATGGAGGAATATCATTAATTTGCATAATATCATTTAAAATGGCTATTTCTTCTTTAGAGCTTTCTTTATTATACATTTTTAACATTTCGTCGCCGTACTTGAGTATAAATTTTTCAGAAATACGGCGATTATTTTTTAAACCTTCTATTCCCATACCCATACTTTTTACAATAGGAGTGATGTTTTTTGTAGCTAATATCATCTCCTTAGAGTGATTTCGCTCCTCTGCTTTTTTTCTCCTCCATTCGTATAAGCGCAATAAGAAAACTTGTTCTTTTAATGAAAAAATATTTAGCTGTTTATGTGAAAGTATTTCTTTGTGTGGCTCTTTTTCATAATAATCTACTTGCTTCAACTTATTAAATTCCTCTTGTACCCAGTCTAACCTAGCTAATAGTATTATTTTCTTTAAAAGAGCTTGATATAAGTTATATAGATTTATAACATCTTCCAAAGCATATTGAATTTGTCTGTTTTTTATAGGTCTTTCTTCCCAATCTGTTACTGTTTGGCTTTTACCGAGTTTGATATTTAGTTCATCTTCAACCAGTTTTCTTAAAGAGGTAGGGTATTTATAGCCCACAAACCCCGCCGCTATTTGTGTATCAAAAATATTATCTGGTATTATATGATATAACTCATAAATCAGACGATAATCATTTTCTCCTGCATGAGTAATGACTAAAACTTTTGGGTCAGTAATAATTTTAAGCAGTGGTTGGATATGAGGTAATTTTAAAACGTCAAATATAAAAAGCCCTTTTTCGCTAGCTACTTGTACGATACATAGTAAAGTTTGATAACGCTTTTCACCTATAAATTCTGTGTCCAAACTTATCCACGGAATGTTTTGATGAAGTGTTTGAAAATAAGCTAAATCAGCTTCTGTTTCTAAGAGATGATATTGTTCTATTGGAGGCATATTTTTTTAATTGGTGATGAAATAACCAAATTCTTGTAACCTTTTTTTGAATTTACTGTAATTTTCTTTTGATATAAGTACATGGTAACCTTCTGCTTTTGTCACAAGTTTTTTTAATAATTGGTCTCTAGCTATTAAATGGACTAGTTTAGTATTTGTTTCTGGTATTTTAAATATCCTTATTTCTTGTAATTCTTCTAATGGATCAATTTTTTGTCCCAGTTCTACAAAAAAATTCTCCCAAATTAAGGGGAGTTCACTGCCTATAAACTGTTGAAAAAGTTTAATTTTGGTGTTTAATTCTTCTTTTGATCGGCATTCTTTTAAAAATAATCTAAAATCAGTTTGAAATCTAGTGGGGCTAATACGTTCTGCATAGGGACTAATAAGTGCACTAAGCATTTCATCATCCTCATTGATGAGTATAGAAAGAGAATCTTCCGATAGCTTTATTTCGTATTTTCCTATATTCTTTGGTGGAATATAGCTTCCTGTAATGCCTAAAACATAATCTCCCAGAGGAGTTCTCCTAATTGACTTTAATCCATCGTAAGGTGAAAATGAAGTCACACCAAGTGTGCTTACATCAGGTACATCGTATCCTATATCTACTAGCCCAAATGATGCGTAAAGAAAAAAAGTACCCTTTACAAACGATTCAACAATGGCTCTTTTATATTTTCCTGACCGAATATAATGTTTATCATTATAATATTTAGATTCAGGGTCAACATATTGATAATATAATTTATCTGCTACAGTATGTTCTAAAATAGGTTTTATTTCAATAACATTATAGAGCATGTAATCTTCTATATTTTTTATACTAACCCAAGATTTCTCGGGAAGTCTTTGCAATATTTTAAGCATAGTAGATTCTACCGCTGGCAAGCTATCACCATCTATATACCCAATTCCTTTTAAATAATGCAATACTAAAGTAGCTGTTTCTACAGAGTTTAAATAATGATGCCTAAATAAAATAGACCGCATTATCTCGGGAAATTCAAGTGATTGATTAATTAACTTATTTTTTACACCTAATATCATTCCCACAATCAGGGTAGAACGGATATTTTTTAGCGTTTTATCTACATCATCACTATTAAAAAATTCTTTTAGATTTAGTTTGCGCTGCATTTTATTAATAGATGCAATAGTTGGGCGACCTTTAGCTGTTGTCGCTAATTGATCCTGATTCAGGTAGGTAATTATCCTCGCCCATTCCATCTGGATATCTTGTTCTCCTGTCACATAGAGGTAACTTACATGGGGGATAGTTTCTAATGCTATAATTTCTGCACTCTTGGGTTTCTCATAATATTGAGCTAAAACTCTTCTTAAAGATGGAGGAAGAGAAAGTAAAAGTTCTGGTTTTTGAGCATACCATCCAGCCGAATTTTCTACTCTAAAAATTAAAAAATCTTTTTTTATTGTATATTGAGCTTCTACGTGATTCCCCCATGTTTTTTTTTCTGTAATATCATATATTCTTATATTCATTTTTTGCTCAATTTCGTCTTGGTGGAGACGTTCTGTCCAAATTAGAGCATCCATTATTTGTTGAACCTCTTCAATTAAAGACTCTCTAAATTTAAAATATATTTCTTTGTTGGCAAATGGAATAGCACACATACTTGCTATCTGCTCTTTTTGATAGGCTTTTAACTTGATTAAATCTAACTCCATTCTAGATATGCGCTGTCCAAGAAGAAAATCATAGTTATTGGCTATAAATATTCTAGTTGTCGTTTTAAATGCGATTTCTAATTCGTTTTTATTATATGACTCACTTAGTATTTTAGCGACAGTCACTAAATTCATATTGTAGTAAATATTTTGTATTTTAGTTACCAAACTCTAAATTACCTCCCAAAATGAAGCTGATATCATCCTCTGTCAAGGATTTTAACGCACTGCCATCCGTCGTAATTATATTGTCGAATAACTCTTTTTTTAATTGTTGTAGTTGTAGAATTTTTTCTTCTATTGTATTTTGTGTAATCAGTTTATAAGCAATTACTTTATTCATTTGTCCAAAGCGATGCGCTCTATCAATAGCCTGATTTTCGGCAGCTACATTCCACCACGGATCAAAAATAAAGATGGTATCAGCAGCCGTTAAATTCAATCCTGTTCCTCCTGTTTTTAGGGTCATTATAAATACTTTACAATCATCTTCATTTTGAAATTTATCTACTAATTGTTGTCGGTCTCTTGTTGCACCAGTCATACTCACATAATTGATTCCTGCCTCGTTAAGTACTTCGCCGATAAGCTCTACGGCAATTAAGTAGTTAGCAAATACCAGTGCTTTATGCCCATTAGCGATAGTATCTAGTAGCTGTTCTTGAAGCAGCTCGCGCTTGGGGGAAATTACTTTTCCATCTGAAACGTGTTCGGGAATGGATGCGATTTGGCGTAATTCATTAAGTGCTTGGAAAATAAAGAACTGTGCGCCTTGTACTCCTTTTTTAGCAATTTGAGAACCTATCGCGGACTGATAAAAATTCCTTCGCTGCTCGTATAATTTTCTTTGTTCATCCGACATCTCTACATATAATGTCTGTTCTATTTTATCTGGTAGCTCTTTAAGCACATCTTTTTTTAATCTGCGTAACACGAAAGGATATATTTTTTTCCTTAAATGTTCCATTGCTATTTTATCATTATATTTTTGTATTGGTGTTAAATAGTCTCTATTAAACTGATTTACAGAGCCAAACATAGTTGGGTTCAAAAAGCGGAATAAAGAATATAACTCTCCAAGATTATTTTCTACTGGTGTTCCACTTAGTGCCAATCGGTGTTTTGACTTCAATAGCATTACTGCTTTGGTTGTTAAGGCATTAACATTCTTGATGTTTTGCGACTCATCTAAAATGATGTACAAAAAATCAATTTCTTTCAATATTTCAATTTCATTTCTAGCAATAGAATATGTCGTTAATATCAATTTTGCCTTTAATGCTATTTCCAAGTCTCGGTCATTACCATGAAAAATATAGGTAGAAAGTTGAGGCGCAAACTTTTTAACTTCCCTTTGCCAGTTATATAATAAACTTTTAGGCATTATGATTAAAGAAGGTATATCTGATTCTTCTTCATAAATATCTGCTAATAGAGTTATAGTTTGAAGCGTTTTACCTAAGCCCATATCATCCGCCAAGCATCCACCTAATTGGTGGTCTTGCATATAATGAAGCCACTTATAACCTTGTTCTTGATATGGACGAAGTGTAGCATCAACAAATGGGTTTTTAATGTTATAATGTTCTAAGTTTGATAAGCCTTCGTAAAATTCTTTAGGCTTTTTAAAAATTTCTTGGTTGGTCTTTTCTTCAATAATTTCTTCAACTATGGGGAGGTCAAAAAAGGAAACTTTAGCATTATTATCTTTACCTTTTTTAAAAATACGCTCTAATTGACGCATGTATTTTTCATTGACCACAGCTTGCGTTCCATCACTTAATTGGATGTAACGGTTCTTGTTAAATTGATTAAGAACATCAAATAAATTCAGTTCTTCTCCCTCAAAATTTAAAGTTACTTCTCCCTCAAAGAAATTAATGTTATGGGACAGATTTAAAGAAAGTTTTGGCGTAGTTGTTGTAACTTTATAAGATTTTAACTTCTCCGCTCCAAATAATTGATATTTAGTTAGTAATCCAGGAAGCTCATTATAAATAAAATTAGCAGCAATATCTTTAGGGATAATAAATAACTCATCCTCTTTAATAACTTGGCTTTTTACGCCCTCCTTTGATTTTTTTGGTGTTTGTTGTTTAAGTAATTGTTCTATTTCTTTGATAACTTGTTCAATAGGTTCTCGTTCTATAAATTTAACAGTAATTATTTTTTCTAATTCATTAATTTCTGCCAGCCTAAATAGTTCAAATTGATCCATTACTTCCATGCCAACTTCTGGTAAACTTTGTCCGACACGCATCAAGAGAGCGTCATCGGCATCAATCTTTTCAAAAATTAGACTTGGAATGGCGTGTACTTTATCTGGAGTTAACTTAACAGTATAATTTCTAAAACTTACTTTTTCTACATTTTCAATATTAGAAAAAAATAAGGATAAAAATACCACTAACTCATTCTGTGATATAATAGTATCGAAATAGGGCAAGCTATTATATTGGCTTCCTAAAGGCTTTACATTTACTATTTTATTATTAATTAAAATATATTGGTCGCTTAGTAATTTTATGTTTTCAAATTGCTGGTCAGCTATTTCTATAATTACCTGACTTCTGAACCGTTCTACATTTGCTTTTTCACCCTCGATAGGTTTTATCAATAACCTTAATACAGCATTTTCTGATGTAAATTGAAGCGGCTGCATGTTTTCATCAACGATGTTGTTACAATGTTTCAATTGCTCGATTAGATGTTCATGCGCCGATAAATAAAGAAAATCAGTAGGCTTTTCCCAGTCAATCAAGAAACTGTTTTTATCTTGGATCTGGTCAATCAGTCGAAGAACATGACGCTCTGCGCCACCATGGTTAAGGTAATTTACCTCTACCTCAATTCCATGCTTGTTTACCACTTTGAGGTATGCTCCGAAAGCATCAAAGAGTAGCTGAAAAAAAACTTCATCTACTTTTTGAAAAGAGTTCCTCGCTTGTTCTGATTGTTTTCTGAAGTGATCAAAGATATTTGTAGGCTGTTTCATCATAAAGTTCTAAACTCCGTAAAGCGCAAATATAGCAAAAAACAAACTCTTGACTGAATATTTATGTTCTTACATTTATCGAAATAATTTTTTATCGTTGTACAACTGAAATATAAATTTAATCGTATTAGTAAAAAATACTGTTTTATGAAGAATCTTTTGAAGAAATCAGGCTTGTTTTTGCTTATTTTGTTTTCATTGATGCTATTGGCAGCCTTCTTAATTCCGGTTATCTACAAGGAACGAATTACAGATTTTGCAAAGAACAAGATCAACGAAAATATAACTGCTGTTGTAGATTTTAAATCTGCTAGCATATCTTTTTTTCGGAGTTTCCCAAATCTGAATTTCAGGTTAACTGATTTTTCGGTGGAAGGTAGAGATGAATTTGAAAGTATTACTTTGGCGGCAGGTAAAAACTTAGATATTTCAGTTAATCTTTTTTCAGCAATATTTCCTCCGTTAAAAATAAAATCTGTTCGATTACAGCAACCCGAATTAAATATTTTTGTGCTGAAAGATGGAAAGGCGAATTATGATATTTTTATGCCCACTACTGGTGAAACAGCTACTACAACAGATTACAATATTGAATTAGCTTCTTACAAGATTGAAAATGCCAACGTAAGTTATGTTGATAAATTATCGGGAGTCAAAGCATTATTGATAGGTTTGAATCATAGTGGAAAAGGGGATTTTACAGCAAGTGTTTTTGATCTGAACACCAAAACAAATATTGATAAGGCAACTATAAAATATGATGGTGTTACTTACCTGAGCAAAGCTAATACACAACTAAATGCTATTATAAATGCAGATATTATTAATCAAAAGTACACATTGAAACAAAATAATTTGTCTATCAATACCTTAGAGTTTAATCTTGATGGCTCTTTGCAATTAAATGAACAAGATATAGATGTTGATTTTTCGTTTAATACACCGAAAAATCAATTTAAAAATTTATTATCTATTTTGCCTAATGCCTACACACAAGATTTTGCTAAGGTAAAAGCGGATGGCAATTTTGATTTTAACGGTACTGTGAAAGGAAAGTATATTGCAGCCGAAGAGTTGTACCCAAGTTTTGTGTTAAATCTAAATATTGATAATGGCAATTTTAAATATCCTGATTTGCCTGTAGGCATTACCGGCATCAATATAAAAACAAACATCAGAAATCCTAGCGGTAGCTTAGATGCAACAGTTATTGATGTATCGCAGTTTGCATTGAAAGTGGATAATGACCCTGTGGAGGGATTTTTAAAATTGACCAATCCAGTTTCTGATCCAAATATAGATAGCCGTATCAAAGGTAATTTGAATCTTGCGAATTTTGCCAAAGCCTATCCTTTGGAAGGCGTAAAAGAGTTGGCAGGTCTTGTAATAGCGGATATAACAGCCAAGGCGAAACAATCAGATATAGAAAAAGAGAATTATAATAATGTTAATGTTAATGGGCAAATAAATCTACAAGATATTTTATATGTAACCAGTTATATGCCAGTTATAAATTTAAAAAATTCTTTAATACAATTTTCCCCTCAATCCGTTAACATTGATCAATTCAATGCTCGTTTAGGCAAGAGTGATGTTTCTATGAACGGTAAAATTTATAATCTATTAGCTTATTTTTCTGATAATAAAATAGTTCGTGGTGATTTGAATGTTGCTTCTAATTATTTTTTGGCGGACGAATGGCTATTGAGCGAAGAGGATAATACTCCTGTAAGTAGTCAACCTAAGAAAGATGAGTCAGTTGGTGATCAATATAATTTTAATGTCAATGCTGATTTTAAAAAGTTGGATTATGATACTTACAAGTTAAATGATTTAAAATCAAGGTTTAATATTACAGCAAATAATTTTAATCTTGAAAATTTTTATACCAGAGTAAATGGTAGTGATATTTCAGCAGTGGGTCGAGCGAGTAATTTGTATAACTTTGTTTATAATAATGGGGTACTAATTGGGGATTTTCAACTCAATGCTAATGTGTTTGATTTAGACAAACTAATGGCAGTAGAAGAAAATAACGAAACTACTCAAACTGTTGCTACTCCTATTCCTGAATATCGTTATAATATTAATGCGAATTTAGAAGCTAAAAAGGTAATTTATAGCCCTTATGAATTAACTAATCTAAAGGGTAAAGCTAATATTACAGAGAAAACGGTGGATATAAAATCCTTCAGTATCAATATTTTTGATGGTGATTTATCCGGTTCGGGTAAAGTAAATAATTACTTAGCTTATGTTTTTGCAAACGATACCATTATTGGTGATTTTAATATACAATCTAAGTTTTTTAATGTAAATGCAGTGTTAGCTTCTCCCGAATATACAGCAAATACAGGAAACACATTGACAACAGTAGCACAACCGGAAGATTTAGAAGCATATATTCTACCTGCAAATTGGGATTTTAGATTTGAAGGTAATCTGGACAAAGTGCTCTATACAGATATGAATATTCAGCGCATGACAGGCGATATTATCATTCAAGATGGTAGATTACTTTTTGAAAATGTTGCAGGTGATTTATTGGGGGGGAAAATTACAGTAACTGGAGGTTACGATACTTCTAATCCTAATGAACCTAGAATGGATATAAAGCTAGGATTAAATGAAATAGCTATATCTTCAGCGTTTAGTACATTCAACACCTTTAAATTACTTGCTCCCATTGGTGGATTCTTAGATGGTAAACTTAATACAACACTAATTTTTTCAAGTGTTTTAGGTAAAGACATGATGCCAGATCTATTTACCATTAATGCAGAAGGATTTATACAAACGTTTAATGCGGTTATAAAAAATTTTAAACCATTACAAGAAATTGGGAATCAATTACAGGCGGATATTTTTCAGGAAATTCCAATCAATGATACTAAGAATTGGTTTACGATTAAAAACGGTATGGTATCATTAGAGGATGCCACTATAAATACGAAAGATATTAGTATGAAGATTAGTGGTACGCATGGATTAAATCAAGAAATGAATTATAAAATTATTGCGCTTGTGCCTCGTGATAAAATAGGAAAAGCTGCTAATAAAGGTTTGAGTTTGTTAGAAGCTAAAGCACAGCAATCAGGATTAAATATTTCTGCGGGTACACATATTAGAATGCAAATTAATCTTTCAGGGAGCGTATTAAATCCCAAAGTAAATATTATTCCATTAGGAAGTGAAACTGGGGGTTCATTAAAAGAAGTGGTCGAGGAAACTGTACAGCAAAAAGTAGATGATTTAAAACAAGAGGCAAAAGATGAAGTGAATCAAAGAATAGCGCAAGAACGAGCAAAAATAGATACTTTAGCAACTAAAGCAATAGACTCTGTAAAAACAGTTGTACGTCAACAAGTAGATTCGGCTAGAAATGAGGTAAAAAATCGTGCTAAAGAAGTAATTGACGATAAAACAAAGGAAATACAAGAAAATATTGATAAATATAATCCTTTTAAGCGCAAAAAGGGAAATTAAAATAATACTGATTAAAAATCTTGAAGATGTCGTATGATACTTTTTACGACATCTTCTGATTCAGTGGATAAAGTAATTATAAAATCTGCCTGATTATAAATAGGTATTCGTTCCTCTAATTTATGTTGAATGTAACAACGTAGTTCTTCGGTTGATTTCCCTTTCAGTAAAGGGCGGTGCGCAGTTTTAGTCAACAATCTATGTAATAAAATATCAACAGAAGGATTTAAGAAAATACTAATTCCATTTTCTTTTATCCATTGCATATTATCTGAAAAACATGGTGCGCCACCACCTGTGGAAACAATAATATTATCAAACTGCACCGTATTTTTTAAGCAGGTTTGCTCTAGATTTCTGAAATAAAATTCTCCTTCTCGCTCAAAAATTTGTGCAATACTCATTTGGGCTTTTTCTTCAATAACATCATCTAAATCAATAAAACTGTAACTTAATGCTTTGGCTAATCTTTTTCCATTATGACTTTTGCCACTTCCCATAAATCCTATCAAAAAAATGCGCATTTCTGTTAACTTTGTTTCTGAATAGTGGTATGAATATGCTGCAAATGATTGAAATTAACAAATGATACCAAAAAAATATTTGATTGTTTTGGGTGGTGCTACCGCAAGTGGAAAAACAGATGTGGCGATTAGTTTGGCAAAACATTTTGATACTGTAATTCTTTCTGCGGATAGTCGGCAATTTTACAGGGAACTTTCGATAGGAACAGCTAAACCTCTACCCGAGCAATTGAAAGAGGTAAAGCATTATTTTATAGACAATTTGAGTATTCACGAATCGTATAGCGTGGGCGATTATGAAGAAGATGCTTTAAAAACATTGCAAGAGATTTATCAAAAGAAATCGGTGGCTGTCCTGACAGGAGGTTCCGGTTTATTTATTCAAGCAGTCTGTGAAGGATTAGATGCCTTTCCAGAGGTATCTCTAAAAATAAAATACGAACTGGAAAAAAAATATACAGAACAGGGAATTAAAGCCTTGCAAGAGGAATTAGCTACATATGATCCAGACTATTACAAGAAAGTAGATTTACAAAATCCTCATCGTTTGATGCGAGCTTTGGGCGTTATAAGGGCTAGTCATCAGCCTTTTTCTAGTTTTTTAAATCATCAATCTCAACAGCGCCCATTTTTACCAATTTATATTTTGTTAGATTTGCCAAGGGAAGAGTTATATGAAAGAATTAATAAAAGAGTAGAAGAAATGATGGATAATGGCTTGGAAGCGGAAGTAACTCAACTGCGTGCCTACGAACATCTAAATGCTCTACAAACAGTGGGTTATCAAGAGTTTTTTGACTATTTTCATGGATTGATTAGTAAACAAGAAGCCATAGAGCTTATAAAGCGAAATTCAAGGCGATACGCCAAACGGCAAATGACGTGGTTCAGAAGGAATGATGAGTGGCAAGCATTTCATCCATCAGCAATTAGGGAGATGATTGATTATATCGAAAGTAAAATGAACATCTCAAACCAATCAATAGAAAATTAAACATAATTTATGCGTATCTGGAAAAAAGAATTTACCCTTGAAGGTATTAACAACATTATAGAACCTTGTATGCCATACTATTTAGGTATTGAATTTATTGATATTGGCGATGACTTTCTTGTGGCTAGAATGCCTGTAAATGAACGAACTAAGCAACCAATGGGACTACTACACGGAGGCGCATCAGTAGTTTTGGCGGAAACCATAGGAAGCGTTGCTGGTATATTGTGCGTTGAAGAAGATAACAAAACAGTTGTTGGTGTTGAAATAAACGCCAATCATCTTCGTTCCATTAGTAAGGGCGATGTTTTTGGTACGGCAAAGCCTATTAAAATTGGAAAAACACTTCAAGTTTGGAATATTGAAATTAAAGATGGTGAAGATAAAATGATTTGTATTAGTCGTTTTACTGCTGCGGTAATTGATTTGCAAAAGAAAATTTGATTATGATGAGAAGAATTTTGATTGTATCTTTTTGTTTTTTTACCTCAATTTTATCATCACACGCGCAACTAAATAGTGAATTGGTGGCTCATTTTCCGTATAATCAAAATGCAAATGATGTATGGGGATGGGTGGCTGAAGACGGTACGGAATATGCTTTAATGGGCTTAAGAAACGGCATTTCTATTGTAAGTTTAGCACAACCTGCTCAGCCTATTGAGGTTGCGTACATACCTGGACCTAATTCTATTTGGCGCGATTTAAAAACGTGGGGCAACTATGCATATGTTACACATGACAACACACGCGAGCAGCCTATTGGCTTACACATTATAGATTTGTCTTTTTTGCCCGATAGTGTAGTGGTTACGAATTGGATGCCTAATTTGGAAGGGTTGGGTGTTTTAAGTAGATGCCATAATTTATATATTGATGAATTTGGCATAGCCTATTTATCGGGTTGTGATGTAAACAACGGTGGCGTTGTCTTTGTAGATGTTGCTTCTGAACCGGGTAAGCCAAAATACGTTGGAAAAGCAAATGCTCGCTATTCACATGATGCTTATGTGAAAGACAACAGGTTATTTTCTTCAGATGTTTATGACGGCAACTTGTCTATTTTCGATGTAACGGATAAATCTAATCCTATTCTGCTTGCTTCCCAGAGAACACCGTTTGCATTTACACATAATGCGTGGGCAACACCAGACAATAAATATGTTTTTACCACTGATGAAAGAGCAAATGCTCCAGTAACGGCTTACGATGTGTCTGATTTAGACAATATTAAACCACTAGACGAATTTAGACCACAAGCTACACTAAATCAAGGAGTAATACCACACAATGTCCATGTAATTGACAACTATTTAGCCATTTCTCATTACACAGATGGTTTGGTTATTGTTGATGCCTCTTATCCTAAAATACTGGTAGAAGTAGCTAATTATGATACTTTTAGAGGACAAAGTGGTGGATTTAATGGCGCGTGGGGAGCATATCCCTTTTTACCTTCGGGTTTGGTACTGGTTTCAGATATTACCAATGGTTTATTCGTTGTTCGACCTCAATACAAAAGGGCTTCCTTTTTAGAGGGTAAAGTAACAGACGCAAGCACAGGAGAGGTGATAGCAAATGTACGGATACTAATAAGGAAAGACGATATTAGAACCCTTTCTAGCGACTTAAAAGGAGAATTTGCCACAGGTTTTGAAGCTGAAGGAAACTATACTGTAACTTTTCTTGCAGAGGGGTATGTTGCTCAAACTGTACCAGTATTGCTAGAAAGTGGAAAGATTAAAACACTCAACGTAGCATTAGAAAGCCGTTTAACGAACACAAAAGATATTGAAAATTCTTTGTTTAGCTTACAAATTGCACCTAATCCATTTCAACATAATACTTTTATAACAGTAAATTCAGAAAATCAGCATTTGCCATTTACCATTAGCATACGCAACATTTTAGGACAAACGCTGCTGCAAGTAAAGAACAATCAACTGAATATTCAAGAAAACGATTTGCCAAAAGGATTTTATGTCGTGGATGTAGAATTAGGTGGTCGTTTGGTAGCTCGACAAAAAATGGTGAAGGAATGATGTTATTTGGATTTCGTAAATTAGTAAAGATTTGCGAAATCTTTTCCTCCCCCAACCATTCCCAAAAACAAAACGCCACTTCCACGCTCAATACCTTCCGTTTACGTATCTTAACTTTACTTCATGCGTTTTCTAGCCTAACTTGCGCTTAATTAAGTACAAAAAACTGTGCTGAAAACCGATTAAAGTATGACACACACACTACGCCTACGGCTCTTGGCAACTGCGTTTGCCTTCATTTTTTACAATGCGCTTTTTTCGCAAATTCCAACTATTCAAGATTGTTTGGGTGCTATTCCAATTTGTGAACCCATTTACAGAGAGGATAAAGTGCCAAATGGAATGGGAAACTACCCCGATGAAATTGACCGTACTATCTCTTGCTTGGAGGATGAACGAAATGCAATTTGGTACACTTTCACCGTAAATGAAACTGGAAATTTTGGTTTTGTATTGATTCCCAACGACATAAGAGATGATTACGATTGGGCATTATACGACTTAACTAATGCACGATGTGAGGACATTCGCACAAACCCTAACTTACTCGTGAGCTGTAATGCAGCGGGGCAGCAGGGCAATGACATGACTTGCATCGGTAGAACAGGTGCTACTGGGGAAACCGAATTTAGCATTCAAGGAGCAGGCTGTAACAATGCAATGCCGACTTTAAGGCGAGGTGGCACACCATTAAATGCTTTAGTGCCAGTGCAAAAAGGAAATATTTACGTGCTGGTAGTATCGAATTGGTCGCGCTCGACTAATGGTTACACCATTGATTTTAGTGTTTCGGCAGGTATCGGTATTTTCGACCAAGAAGAACCTAAAGTCACTAATGCTACTTTTCCAAAGTCTTGCGGCGATGATGCTGTTTCTATTGAATTTAACGAAAATATACAATGTGCTACGGTCAATAATTTCAACTTCGTTTTGGAAGGTCCAGGCGGTCCTTATCAAGTGCGTTTGCTTTCGCCTGTATGTGATTTAGGTGGACGATATACCAAATCCTTTGATTTATTAATTGAACCTGCTATTACGACAGCAGGAACATTTTTCCTTAAATTAGACGGTAATCGTGCTACCGAAGTCTTAGATTTGTGCAACAATCCTGCCATTAATACCGAATTTAATTTTGAAGTCGTTATAAATGACCAAATTCAAGTGGAGTTAGGCGAGGATGTTACTGCTTGCCCTAACACTGAAGTAACGTTGGATGCCACAGTAGCTTCACCAACAGCTACCTATGTATGGTCAAATGGTGCAACTACGCCCATTATTTCTGTTACCCAAGAAGGTGTTTATGCTGTTACGGTCATGGATGGATGTAGGGTAGGGCGCGACCTTATTACCATTATGTACGCAGAAGGTAATAACCTGCAAGTAAATCTAGGTAGCGATAGGCAGCTTTGTGAAGGAGAAACTTTATCGTTAGATGTTACACAACTTGGGGCAAATTATATTTGGAATACAGGTAGCACTGCCCCTATATTAACGGTGAATGAACCTGGAACTTATGCTGTTACTGTATCTAACGCTTGTGGTTCGGCTAGTGGAGCAATAAATATAACTGCCATACCTGATTTTACAGTTAGTTTGGGCGAAAATCAGCAACTTTGTGAAGGGGAAACGCTTGAATTATTAGTCAACCTAGAAAATGTTAATTTCCGTTGGCAGAATGGTCATTCAGGTAATTCCATTGCCGTTACTCAATCTGGTATTTATTGGGTGGAAGTAAACAATACTTGTTTTACGCGAAATGATTCTGTTACTATCAATTATCTTTCACTACCAACGATAGATTTGGGAGAAAATAAAACGCTATGCGAAGGTGAAACCATACTTTTGGATGCCCAACAAGCAGGAGCGAATTACGAATGGCAAGATGGTAGCAATCAAGCTACTTTTGAGGTAAATTTGGCTGGTGTTTATACCGTAACTTTGAGCAATCGCTGTGGCACTGCTAGCGATGACGTTACTGTTAGTATCATTAATGATTTTGAGCTGAATTTAGGTGAAAATATTCGCCTTTGCGAAGGGGAATCGCAGCTATTGGAAGCCAATGTAGAAGCAGCAAATTATCGTTGGTCGAATGGACAAACTAATCGTCAACTTAATGTTAATCAAACAGGTATTTATTGGTTGGAAGCGAAAAATGAATGCTTTATGCATCGAGATACTGTAGAGGTAACTATGGAGTTTTTACCAAATTTAGATTTGGGAGTAAACCAAACCATTTGCCCCGACGAAACTTTAGTGCTAACACCAAATGTAGAGAACGTAACTTATCGTTGGCAGGATGGTAGCGCCAGTTCTAGTTTTGAAGTTCGAGCAGCAGGTGTTTACACTTTAACGGTAGCGAACGATTGTGGCACAGCAATAGATAGCGTTACCGTGAATCAAGTGGAGCGATTGGCACTTGATTTAGGAGAAAACCAAATTATTTGTAATGGGCAAAGCCTAATTTTAAATGCTGGGCAACAAGCAGCCACTTACCAATGGCAGGATGGCTCGGATAAATCCCAATTGGAAATCAAAGAGGCTGGTCGCTACTTTGTGACCATTCAAAATGAGTGCGAAGCGATAACTGATGAGGTAATTGTGGCAGAATGTCAACGCTGTGATATATACATTCCAGACGTTTTTTCACCCAACGCTGATGGAGCGAATGATGTATTTAGACCCTACCCAAATTGTGATTTAATTCGCTACGACCTTCAGATTTTTGACCGCTGGGGAACGCTTGTTTTTCAATCCAATAATTTAGAACAAGGTTGGAGCGGTTTTGTCAAGGGGCAGTTTGCTACCAATGGAGTGTATGTATGGCATATCCGCTACACTGTAACGGAGGATGGTAATGAACGCAACGCTTTTGACATGGGCGAGTTGGTGTTGCTGAAGTAGGAGGACGCTAAAGATTATTATTTTTGCCTTCTGGAATTAGTTATTTTTATGGAATAAGCCTTTTGAAATTTCAAAACTTCAAAGGGCTTGTTCCAACCTATTTTAATCGGCTATTGTGGCTGATAAAAATGTACCGACATCCCAACAATCTTCCACGTACCACCAATTTTTTCCAAGATGCGCATTTCGTGTGAGAACGTTTTACTCCCATTTTTTTCTGTGTTCACTTGATCATGAGATGACCAAGCCATATCGCCCTTTACACTAATCAGATAATTGGTATTCGTAGAAGTGGCTCCAGTTGGTGTAAGTGGTTGTAAGTTTTTCATCATTTCGGCAGACAAATCATAATGTGCGCCACCTCCTGCTGAAATAATCGCACGAGAATAGGCTTGAACTTGCCAACAAGCCATTTGGGCTTTCAAATCGCCAGCGTGCCAAGCTGCAGTTTCAGCTTCGATTACTTTTTTGATGGCTGCTTCATCGGCACTTTGTGCGAAAACAGCAGTAAGGCTCAGGAGCATAAAGCTCGCGAACAAGAAAAAGGATTGAAATTTCATAAATTTGAATTTAAGGTTAAAGAAATAAAGATTGTAAATAAATAAACGTTAATTTTTTATATATTTAAAATAATGTCATAATTTTTAGTTTGTTACTCTTCTTCGCTCTTCATCCGACCCTGTGGCACGCTGGCGACTGCTTTTCAGGATGTTATTACCAAAATAATTTACACCTCAACGAAATAAGCATCTCATTGATAAGTGGCGATATACTAAATTTTGTAAGTCATAGGTAATACAATATTTTAAATTTGATTAGCTTAGGCTTTATTTAGTTGGCTTTTACTTATAAATACAAAACTACATCTAAATTTTCAATCATACAATCCCGAATATTCGGGATGCGATGTTTAGATTAGACCTTCTTTTAGGGCTTTTGCTACGGCTTCTGGACCGCAGTTGACGTGTAATTTGATAAAAATGTTTTTAAAATGGGTCTTAACAGTTTCTAGCGTGATGTTGCATTGTGCAGCAATCATTTTGTAGCTTAGTCCTTCTGATAGTAGTTTTAAAATTTCTGTTTCTCGTTTGGAGAGGGTGTAAATGGATTTGGGTTTGTGAAAATGGGCAAGCACTCGGCGAGCAATACTCGGTGAAAATGGCACACCTCCTTCCATCACCTCTTTTATTGCTTCTACTAATTTGGTGAGTGAATCTTTTTTTAGCAAATAACCATTTGCACCAGCGCATAAGGCTTGGAATAAATTTTGGTCATCTTCAAAGACGGTGTGCATCAAAATATATGTAGTTGGCTTTGCAGATTTAACTAATCTAACTCCTTCTATACCAGAAAGTTCTGGCATGTCAATATCCATGATTACCACATCAGGGTTAGTTTTTTTTATGATTTCATCAGCTTGTTTACAATGCGCGTAAGACCCTTTTACGAAAAAAAAAGGTTCACTATTGAGCAACATTTCTAAGGACTGTCGAAATTCATTGTTATCGTCAAAAATTACTATACCTATCATAACATATCAAGTTAGGATTTTCTGTGAAGGTAAAGGCAAATATTTAGTTTTTATATCCCGATTTTAGGGGATAGCTAGTTGGATTTTTATTAAAGTGCCTGACTTTTTTTTGTCCGAAAACACTTCGAATATGCCTTTCCATTTTTCTATGCGCTGTCGCATATTTTTCATGCCACTCCCTATTGCGCTATTTTCACTGCTGATTCCTTTTCCATTGTCCTCAACTGTTAGATGAAGCATATTTCGATGAAGTTCCATGCTGATGTTTACTGCACTTGCTTCAGCGTGTTTATAAATATTGGTGATTATTTCTTTGAACACCAAGAATAAGTCTTGACGCTTTTCGGTATTCATTTTTAAATCCTTTAGGTTGGAGGACATGTCTATTTTTAGCTGAATGTCAAGTGGCTCAAGGGTTTCGATAGCATAGCTGGTTAGTTTTATCGCAATTTGTTCCAATTGAT
>CALDYY010000067.1 GCA_937944245.1 uncultured Saprospiraceae bacterium
CTTTGAAGCGGGTTACAACGAAGTAAGAATGAACAGCAAGGAGTTGGCAGCAGGTGTGTTGTACTACACATTAACAACAGACAACTTCACAGCGACACGCAAAATGATCATCATGGAGTAATCCATAGATGGAAATGGATAAAACAAAATCAAGGTGGTGCTAGCATCACCTTGATGGAGTAAAATCAGAAATCGGGAAGATGGCAACGTCTTCCCGATTTTTGTTTGCAGAAGCGTGGTTATGGCTGTTTAATCTATGTTTCTAAAACTTTTCCTTTATTGATTTGATTTGGATATGTACTGTATTTTTTTTAACTTAGCTATTTAGCTACACTGAAAACTATTTTTTTGAGAAATCAACCAAAACCGTTAGACCAATGACCATGAAATATTATCAAGACAACGATGACTACCAAGAGCATCGAGTTATAAAGGTAGATCCCAACCAGTCGCCTTTGAGAATAGATAAATTCCTGATGGAACGACTGGATAACGTAACGCGCAATCGAGTACAAAATGCGATTCGAGCAGGTGTAGTTACAGTAGGGGAACAAATGATAAAACCGAATTACAAAGTCAAGGCAGGCGATGAAATTAATTTGATTTTACCTAAACAGCCCGACCATTACTACGAAATCAAGCCACAAGATATTCCACTTGATATTCGCTATGAGGATAATGATATCATCGTATTATACAAACCAGCGGGCATGGTGGTGCATCCTGGTGTGGGACATCGGCGCAATACACTTGTGAATGCTTTGGCTTATCATTACCAAAAGCTGCCTGTGCTGAATAATAATTTTCCCGACCGTCCTGGTCTAGTGCATCGTATTGATAAGAATACATCGGGCTTGATGGTCGCAGTAAAGAATGAATATGCGATGGACTGCATGGCAAAACAGTTTTATTACCATACGATTGAGCGAAAATATGTAGCTATCATTTGGGGCGAATTTGATGAAGACGAAGGTACAATACGCGCCAATGTGGGTAGAGACCCAAAGCATAGAAAAGAAATGACGGTGTTCAAGGATGGAGAAGAAGGTAAGTGGGCAGTTACGCATTGGCGGACGTTGGAGCGTTTGTATTATGTCAGTGTGGTAGAGTGCCAGTTAGAAACTGGTCGAACTCATCAGATACGTGTGCATATGCGCTTCAAAGGACATCCACTTTTTTCGGATGAACGTTATGGAGGTAACGAAATTAGAAAAGGTACTATCCATAGAAGATATAAGCAATTTGTAGAAAACTGCATGCGAATACTACCCCGTCATGCACTGCATGCTAAGTCGCTAGGATTTGAACATCCTACTACAGGTAGATGGATGCAATTCGATTCTGATATTCCCGATGATATGGTACAATGTATCGAGAAATGGAGACATTATGTTAATCATCAGAAGGAATTGATTGAGCAAGGGTGAATCTGTTGATTGATGTTCGCAATTAAAATTTGTTATCCATAGAAAATATACCTTGGTTTTTGATTTTAATGCGTCAACTCATCCTTTGCAGGTGCACTAGCGTGAAAATCACGTTGTATGCGATAGGCATAGTCATCGAGTAGTTCTAGGATTCTTTTTTGGCTAAAGGAACGGATGATTAGCCCAATGTGTTGTTTTTTATTCATGCGCCAAACCACTTCAGAATCACTAAACGGCGTAGTATCTGGGTGCTCAAATTTAGAGAGAGAAACAATGATACCTGCATAGTCGTAACGAATAGGAGGTAATTGATACGGTTGCTGGAGTGCCATAGCAGTTTCAATATGCGCCCACTCTCTCCAAAGATTGATACCAGAGGAGTATTCCACCATCTCTGCAATATTTGCCCCTCCGACTCTACTGGAAGTTTCTAAGAAATAAAACTGACCATCTTCATTTGCTCGAATAAATTCGGTGTGAGATGCACTAAAATTCATGCCAAAGGCTTTGAGTACATCGGCGTTCATTTTGCGTAAGGCTTTATCTTCTTCACCTCCAAATTCCAAGATGTGCGACCTGAAAATACCGCCGCCATGTGCTACATCAAAGGGTGGCGTGAGGTAAGCGGAACTTCGAGCAAATACTACTTGCCCTTCCACTGAAAGTGCATCCACATGATAAACCTTTCCAGGCTTGAACTGCTCTAACAAGTAGCGATGGCGTTCGTTACCCAGCGTATTGAGCGTTTCCCAAAGTTCTTCTTTAGTGTGTATTTTCTTCAATCCAGTGGCGGAGGCTTCGGAGCGAGGCTTCAACATCCAAGGACTAGGCACGGTATCGGCGTAGTGATTAATATCTGCATCATGGAAAAGCGCAGTAAAAGCAGGTACATTAATGCCAGATTCTGCTGCCTTCATGCGCATCGCTAATTTATCTCTAAAATAGCGCGCAGTGGTTTGTCCCATGCCTGGTATTCTAAATTCTTCTCTTAGGTAAGCCCCCTTTTCTACATCAAAATCATCAAGTGCAATAATGCGGTCAATTTTTCGCTCCCGAAATAGCCACGAAAGCCCCATAGTGAGGTTAGCAAAATTCTCGGCACTGTTGGCATCCGAACCTAGAAAAAAGAATTCATCAATGCTTGACTTGGGCCAGGGTTCGTCCATTAATTCTTGTCGTGTGAGTAGGAAAACCGTATGTCCTTGTGCTTTGAGGGCTTTTAAGAAATCTTCACCTTTAAAATAACAAGAGATGCAGAGAAATGTCATAATAGATTAAAATTAGCGTTAGAATAACTTGGGCTAATATAGGGTATATCTTCTGAAGATGTTCTTGAAATGTTAAAAAAAAGTAAACTAGATAAATCTTCTCTTGTGAGTAGCTGATAAATAATAAAGTCAGGTACTTTAACCACAAGTAGTATTTCTTTATTAACTTTGTAAACGAACTTGTTTTCAACAGATTAAGCAGCGCTAATAGTACGATAGCTCACAGCAACAATTAACTTATTCACGATTATTTTACCTCGAAACGGGAAAATGGAAGATTTAAAAGCACAGATAGATGTAAAAAAATTGCCTGAACATATTGCTATCATTATGGACGGAAATGGACGTTGGGCAAAACAACAAGGAAGACCACGAGTATTTGGACACCACAGTGCTGTTACTTCTGTGCGAGAAACTAGCGAAGCTGCTGCTGAACTGGGGGTGAAATTTTTGACTTTGTATGCTTTTTCAACGGAGAATTGGAGTCGTCCTATCACAGAAGTGAATGCCTTGATGACCTTGCTAGTCAATACTATACATGCTGAAATAAAAACCCTAAATAAAAATAATATTCGCTTGCAGGCTATTGGAGACTTGGAGCGTTTGCCTAATGCTAGTCGCGAAGCCCTCGTACAAGGCATGGAAAGTACCAAAAATAATACGCGCATGACGCTTGTTTTGGCATTAAATTACAGTGCTAAATGGGAAATTATGAAAGCAGTCAAAGATATTGCCTTACAAGTACAACAGGGGGTATTAACGCCTGAAGAAGTAGATGAAACTTTATTTTCCAGTATGTTAGCAACAAAAGGTATTCCCGACCCTGCTTTGCTCATCCGCACTAGTGGCGAAACAAGGGTAAGTAATTTTTTACTTTGGCAAATTGCTTACGCCGAATTGTACTTCACGCCAATTTATTGGCCCGACTTTAGAAAGAAAGATTTATATGAAGCCATTTTAGATTTTCAGCATCGAGAACGTCGTTTTGGGAAAACCAGTGAGCAACTGATGAATGGTCATGTAGATAGGTAACATTGGGCGTTTAGTGCCTAAGGATTTTAAGCATGGTTATTTTTTTTGGCATACAACCTAATAGTTAACAAACATACACTATCAAAAAGAATACTTGAAATAGGAAAATAAAAAACCAATATTCAGGTTAACGAGAAGAATTGTACCTTTACAGTGTTTTTTAGAACGAAACAGAACATGATAAGATATTCTCTACTTTCCGTTGTTTGTTTTTTGTGTGGTGTGACTGGTTTAATTGCACAACCTTTTACTTTAGATAACGCCCTTGCAGACACTGTTGATGTTTTTGATTATGGTACAGCGAAAGATTATGAAATAGGTGGTGTAACTGTCGTTGGCGCTGGCTTTAGTGATGAAAATGCAATTATTTCAATAGCTGGTTTTAAGGTAGGCGACAAAATTAGAATACCAGGTCCAAAAGTTTCAAAAGCCATTCGCTCACTTTGGAAATTACGTCTATTTACTGATGTGCAGGTATATCAAACTAAGGTGGAAGGCGATGTTATTTTTTTAGAGATAAAAGTAGAAGAACGTCCCCGATTGTTGGGGCATTCCTACGAAAATGTAAAAAAAACCTATCACGAAGACCTCAACGAAAAAGTAAAACCCTTTATCCTTAAAGGTGGAATTATAACTGAAAATACGAAAGCTAACGCCGTAGAAGCCATCAAAAAATACTTTATCGAAAAGGGATATTTTGATGTAACTGTGGTGGCAAAGGAAGTACAGGATACAGTCAAGAAAAACTCTGTTCGCTTAATTTTTGACATCAATCGGAACAATAGAATTAAGATAGCAGACATTATATTTGAAGGAAATGAAGCAGTGAAAACGCGCAAGTTGCGAGGCTTAATGAAAGACACGCGCCGCAAAAAACGCCTATTTGCTTCTTCTAAATTCGTTAAGAAATCTTACAAAGAAGACAAAGATAAAATCATAGACTTCTACAACAAGCAAGGATACCGCGATGCTACAATTCTCAGGGATACGGTATATAGAGGCGAAGATGGTAATTTGATAGTCAAAATTAATATTAGCGAAGGCAATCAGTATTATTTCAGAAATATCACTTGGAAAGGTAACTCAATTTACGAAACAGAAACGCTACAACGTGTTTTTGGTATCGAAAAAGGCGATGTGTACAATCAAGAATTGCTTCAATCGCGCTTATCTTTCAGTAAAGATGGTCGCGATGTAAGTTCTTTGTACTTAGACAATGGTTATTTATTTTTCCAAGCAGACCCTACGGAAGTGGCCGTGGTAGGTGATTCGATTGATTTAGAAATTAGAATTTTTGAAGGACCACAAGCGAATATTGATAAAGTAACGATTGCAGGAAACGATAGGACGCATGAACATGTCGTACGTCGTGAATTGCGTACCTTACCCGGAGAAAAATTTAGTAGGACAGATATTATTCGCTCCCAACGACAAATCATTAATTTAGGTTATTTCAATCCCGAAAGTTTAGGCATTGACACGCCCGTAAATCCAGAACGAGGCACGGTGGACATCAATTACCAACTTGAAGAAAAACCTTCTGACCAGTTAGAACTTTCGGCAGGTTGGGGGGGATTTAGAGGATTGATTGGCACACTTGGGGTGTCTTTTAATAATTTTTCACTGCGCAATATTTTCAACAAAGCATCTTGGAGTCCTTTACCACAAGGAGATGGACAGCGTCTTTCGCTGCGTGCCCAAACCAATGGGCGATTCTTTCAATCCTATAACATTTCGCTCACAGAGCCTTGGCTAGGTGGAAAAAAACCGACTTCCCTTACTGTTTCTGGATTCTACAATAAATTTGCCTTCTTTGGTAGTGGTGGGCAGTTAGGATTACTACAAGGTTCAGTAGGGATTGGCACTCGACTACGTTGGCCCGATGATAACTTCGTTTCTAGTACCGCCATCAATATCCAAAATATTCGAATGGACGATTGGACAGGTTTGTTCCGAACAGACGATGGTATTTTAGTGCGAGATGGTAGATACAACAACTTTAGTATCCGTCAGTCTATTGTACGCTCTACGGTAAACGAGCCAATATTTCCGACTTCGGGTTCTTCCTTCTCTTTGACATTGCAGTTTACACCACCTTATTCTTTATTTAGAGGTGAGCCAGATGTGCCTTACGAAGAGCAAACACCACAGGAACGCTACAAATGGGTAGAGTATCACAAATGGCGATTTGATGCCGAATGGTACACTCAACTTTTTGGTAAATTTGTGTTAAAGGCACAAGCTAAGTTAGGTATATTAGGTTCTTATAATTCAAGACAAGGCGTTTCTCCGTTTGAGCGATTCCAACTTGGAGGCGATGGTCTGAATAATCGCCAATTTGGCTTTAATGGTGTGGACATTGTATCTATGAGGGGCTATAACATTCGGGATTTACCAAACAACCTTGACGAAAACGGAACAAATATTGCAACACCAATATTCGACAAATTTACGCTCGAACTGCGTTATCCAGTTTCTACGAATCCAAACTCAACGATTTATTTGCACACTTTCTTACAAGGCGGTAATGCGTGGTTATCCATTCGCGACTTTAATCCATTTGAAATTAGAAGAGCTTTTGGTGGTGGCTTGAGGGTTTTCTTGCCTATGTTTGGTGTATTGGGATTTGATTATGGTATCGGATTTGATAAACCAGGTTCTACGCTTAAAGATTTAGGTACATTCAATATTGTACTAGGTTTCGAGCCAGATTAATCATCTTAGTTTAGCAGTCTTCAAATGTACGAGGTGCATTTTTACCTTAGACATTTGAAGACTGCGCGTAGCACATGTCAAAAATCTTGCTTCCATTTTCATTATCGAAGAAACTTCAAAATTCGTCTAAAATAATTAGCATTAACATAGCGATAGCAGCAAATTTGTAGTAAGCATTATTCATCATAAATGGTATATCTTATGAAGCGAATTATTTTGCCTTTGTGCTTTGCGATTTTTGCTGCTTTTTCTTGCACTAAACTTGAGCAAATTCAATATCCATCGTCAGACAACAGTCAATCCGTAGATGATATTGTTGCTCCTTACTTAGCATCCGATAAGACCTTTGCATTATCCATTGCAATTATTGACGGAGCGCAAGAGCAATTTTTACATTATGGGCATCTATCCAATAAAAACCAACAAGTACCCGACAATCAATCTATTTATGAAATTGGCTCAGTTACTAAAACTTTTACAACTTCTGTTTTGGCGGCAATGGTTCGCGAGGGGAAAGTAAGTTTAGATGATCCTATTAGTCAATATTTACCTAATGGTGTAGGCAATTGGGGTGATAGTTTGGCGATTACCCTAGAAGAATTGGCTACTCATTCATCAGGTTTGCCAAGATTACCTACCAATCTTGGAACTGTAACGACGCTGCTGCATTACAAAAATCCTTATAAAAGATATACCGTAGCTCAACTTTATGATTATCTCGGGAGACATAAAATTAAGGAAAAATCAAAGCGTAAAGTAAACTATTCTAATTTGGGAATGGGTTTGCTGGGGCATATTTTGGCACTACATCATAGCACAGACTATGAAACAATGGTAAGGCAATATATTTCAGATGAATGGGACATGCCCAATACAACCATCACACTGGACAAAGAAGCAATGAAAATGGTGGCGCAAGGGCATAACGTCAGAGGCAAGCCAACACCACTTTGGGATATACCTACGCTAGCAGGCGCAGTCGCTTTGCGTTCTAATGTAACAGACATGGCGAAATATGTAAAAGCTCATATGAAAGAAGAACAATTTTTAGCAGATACGCATAGGGCTAGAGGTGTTATGCAAGAAGGAGTAGAGATAGGATTAGCTTGGATTTTAATGAAAACGCCTAAAACTGAACAAAATATTATTTGGCATAATGGAGGTACAGGAGGCTATAGCTCATTTGTAGGTTTTGATAAAGAAAATCAATTAGGTATTGTCGTTTTATCTAATGCTAGTGTTTCGGTAGATGCGCTTAGTATATCAATTTTGGAATATTTATCCAAACAAAAAAAGGCGAACTAAATAACAAATAGCTATTAAATATCATTTTTTGTTCTATTGACAATGTTTTTTAGAAAAATATGAATATTAACAGTATCTTGTAAGGCCTTTTTAAGTATCAATAAGCAAATCGAAAAAATGAATTACTGCCTTTTCGTTAGAATTGTGTTAAATTAGCTGGACAAGGGCAGTGAATCAAAACTATTTAGGCGATAAAAAGTATTTATTGATGTAAAATGTGCGTTAAGTAAATAGACAAATTATACTTCAAGAGTCTTACTCAAGATAAAAAACAGAAACATGAAAGTTACAAGACCTATTTTTTTATCTGTAATGGTTGCACTAGTATTTGTGGTGTTTGCCTTCCTCCCAAAATTGGAAAACGCAGAAAAAGAGTCTATACTATTAAAAACTATTGTTGATGTTGTTGAGACATATCACTTCGCCCCGTTGAACATAGATGACCAA
Source organism: uncultured Saprospiraceae bacterium (assembly GCA_937944245.1). Lineage (GTDB taxonomy): Bacteria > Bacteroidota > Bacteroidia > Chitinophagales > Saprospiraceae > JAAUTG01. The sequence goes on from CALDYY010000067.1 coordinate 8,195, forward strand.
TTTTCTGAAAAAGTATTCAATCTCTATATTAACCGCATTGACCGTGGTCGCCGTTGGTTGACAGAAGAAGACATGAAGATACTTTCGGTCTATAAATTGAAACTGGATGACGAAATAAGACAAGGGAAATTCGATTTCTTGGATATTTCTGTAGCGCATTTGGAAAAAGGAGTAAGGAAAACAGAAACTTTCTACAAAGATATTTTAGCGCAGCCTTTTGATTTTTCTACTTCTGAAACAGTCGTTACAGAAGGTAATGAAAAAGGATTCGCTGCTAATGATAAGGAGTTAAAAGAATTTTGGCGTAAGAATTTAAAGTATGAAGTGATGACGCGCTTGGCTAATATGATAGAGGAGCAAGGAAAACTGCCTGAAGAGCAACGAGAGAGCGAAGCACAACTCGAAGAAAAAGCACGCAAAAAGGTGCTAGACCTTTACGATGGTTGGTATAAGCGAATGGCAAAGTTGGAACGCCACGATAGAACTACTGCTTATTTGAATGCAATTACTAATGTGTTTGACCCGCACACTAGCTACTACGAACCCGTACAGAAACAATCATTTGATATTGAATTTGGGGGTAAACTAGAAGGTATCGGCGCAAGGTTGCAAGAAGATGATGTTTATACCAAAATAGTAGGTATTGTAGTTGGAGGTCCTGCTTGGAAAACAAAGCAACTGGAAGAAGGGGATTTGATTATGAAAGTAACGCAAGCGGACAACAACGAAGGCGTTGACATAAAAGGAATGCGCGTTGATGATGTAGTGCAACTCATTAGAGGTAAAAAGGGAACTAAAGTGCGCCTTACTGTTAAAAAAGCGGATGGCTCTATTTTGGAAGTACCAATTTTAAGAGATGTTATTGTATTAGAAGAAAAATTTGCAAAATCTTTAATTGTTGAAGGGGAAGAACAAACTGAAATTGGTTATATTTATCTTCCTGGATTTTACGCAGATTTTGAGGATAAAAGCGGTCGTTTTTGTGCTGATGATGTTACCATTGAGCTAGAAAAACTAAAAAAGGAAGGTGTAAAAGGAATTATTCTTGATTTGAGAGATAATGGAGGTGGCTCTTTGGATGAAGTGCGCAAGATGTCTGGTTTGTTCATCGAACAAGGTCCTGTGGTACAAGTGAAATCAAGAGATAGAAGACCAGAGGTATTAAGTGATACTGACAATCGTGTTCAATATAGCGGTCCACTAATCATCATGGTTAATAATTTTAGTGCTTCTGCTTCCGAAATTTTAGCGGCTGCTTTGCAAGATTACGACCGTGCGCTTATCGTTGGTAGTACAAAAACACATGGTAAGGGTACAGTGCAGCGTTTCATTGATTTGGATAGAACAGTGCGTGGTAGCACAGAGTTAAAACCATTGGGACACATTAAACTTACCATGCAAAAATATTATGGTGTAGCTGGAAAATCAGTACAATTAACGGGAGTTATTCCAGATATTGTATTACCCGATTATCTACATTATGTAACCACAGGGGAACGCGACTACGAATATGCAATGGATTGGAGTGAAATTGACGCGGTATCATTCAATCAAGACGTATATAAAATTAAAAATAAGTTGGAGTTGAAAAAACGCAGTGAAGCGAGAGTAGCAAGGGATAGCACTTTTCAAGCAATTTTGGAATATGCTAGTTGGATTAAAAAACAACAAGACAAATCAGAAGTGGTACTTAACTTGAAAGAATATCAAGCACAAGAAGCTAAGCGCAACGCTGAAGTAAGTAACTACCGAGAGTTGATGAAAAAAGAATACTTGACGAAAGTGCGCAATTTAACTGTGGAACTTGGCGATTTAGCTACTGCTGATGAAAGCAAAAAAGCGCGCAATGAAGAATTTATTAGCACTGCTAAAAAAGATATTTATTTGAGAGAAGCGATTGCTATTATGCAAGACATGATTGCTACACACGCTCTCGTAAAACGTTAAGAATAAGTACGGATAGTTGCATTAGCTTAAAATGTAACTATCCGCTTTAAGTTTAACAATTTTTCGTTCCTTCTCAAACTGATCTAAGCCGTTTACATTTCAAAAAGTTAGCTACCTTTGAAGAAAAAAGACGGTATGCGATTCTATCTGTCATGTTTCTTACTTTCCTTTAGTATATTACTTTGTGCTCAAAAAGGCTATTTCCAGCAAGAAGTTAACTACAAAATAAACGTCAAACTTGAGGATAGCTTACATTTGCTAGTTGGCATGATGGAAATGGAGTATGTTAATAACTCGCCTGATGAGCTTCCGTTTCTGTATATTCATCTTTGGGCAAATGCGTATAGCAGTAAAACAACCGCTTTTGCAAAACAGCAACTCAACCAAAACAAAACTAAATTTCATTACGCCCCAGAAGCAGAAATGGGCGGATTTTCCAACCTAGATTTTGTAGCCAATGGCAAACCACTCGCTTGGTCATTGGATAGTGAACACGTTGACATTGCCAAATTAGAATTACCGAAGCCCTTGCGTTCAGGTGAACGCATCAAGATAACAACTCCTTTTACCTTAAAAATTCCAAGCTCTTTTTCGCGTTTAGGGCATGTCGGTACATCTTATCAAATTACGCAGTGGTATCCCAAACCTGCAGTATATGACTATAAAGGTTGGCATCCAATGCCTTATTTAGATATGGGCGAATTTTATTCTGAGTTTGGTTCATTTGACGTGTCTATTACTTTACCTGAAAATTATGTGGTAGGTGCAACGGGTACTTTGCAAACGCAAAGCGAACACGTATTCTTAGAAGCAAGAGTTGCTCAAACCAATGCTTATCATAAGGGCGACGCCAGTTTATTCACCAAAGATGATGCATTTCCTGAATCGAGTAAACGCTTAAAAACACTTCGTTACACCGCTGAAAATGTACATGATTTTGCGTGGTTTGCCGATAAGCGTTTTCGGGTGCAAAAAAGTGAAGTGCAACTATCCAACAATCAAAAGATAGACACTTGGGTAATGTACACTCATCAAGAAGAGAATTTATGGCGCAATTCGATTGAATATATGAACCGTTCCGTGAAGTTCTACTCCGACAAAGTAGGTGCTTATCCTTATCCTCATGCTACGGCTGTGCAAAGTGCTTTGAGTGCAGGCGGCGGTATGGAATATCCGATGATAACCGTTATTGATTTGGCATATTCTGCAAAATACTTGGATGTCGTTATTACCCATGAAGTGGGGCATAACTGGTTTTATGGCATTTTGGCTTCCAACGAACGTCAGCATCCTTGGATGGACGAGGGCATGAATTCCTACTATGAAAATCAATATACTAATTTATATTATGCCAATGGCAATATGCTAACCGATTTTTTGCCGAATTTCCTTACGGGTAAAAGTGAATTGACAATGGAGGAATTTTCTTACCTCACTTTGGCAAGACAAAATCTTGATTTGCCGCCCAATACACCTTCAGCGGAAATGAATTATGCCAACTATGGGGTGGTAGCTTACCTAAAACCCATCATATCATTTCGACATTTGGAACAGTATTTAGGCATGACCACTTTTGACCGCATCATGCAATCCTATTTTGAAGCATGGAAATTTAAGCATCCTTATCCAGAAGATTTGAAGGCACATTTTGAACAAGAAAGTGGAAAAAAATTAGACTGGTTGTTTGATGATATGCTATTCGATAATAAGAAACTGGATTACAAATTATCCTCAGCCAATAGGCAAGGTGCAAATTATCAACTCACCATCGAAAATAGAGGCGACATTAATGCACCATTTCCCGTTGCGGGCATTAAAAATGGCGAAACAGTGCAAACCCTTTGGTATGAAGGTTTTGCAGGAGAAAAAACGCTTGAGTTTCCTGCGGACGACTACGATGCCATCGTCATTGATGTAGAACGAATCACGATTGATTTAGATAGAACTAACAATCGTATTAGATTAGCTAAGAGTAATGAAAAGCCTATTGGTATTGGTTTTTTGTTTGGATTAGAAAATGAGCAACAACGAAAAGTCTATCTAGCACCATCTATTGCATGGAATGATTATGATAAATTTATGTTGGGTTTAGCCTTTCACAATAGAACCTTGCCCACTCGAAATGTTGAGTTCATGCTTAATCCAATGTATGCTTTTGGCTCAAATCGTTTGGCAGGACTAGGGAGTTTACGTTATCATTTGTTTCCCAGAACAGGTATTTTTAATGAAATTTCGATTCAACTGAATGGACGCACCTTCAGCTATGGATCGGATGAGCGTTATGGCTTTGAAAATTATTTCTCCAAATTTGCTCCGCAAGTGATTCTCAAACTGCGCGGTAAAAGTATTAATAGTCCTATTGAGCAACGCATTTCTTTGCGTCATGTGTTTATTCAACAAGATATTGGTCGAGGTCTCAATATTGAAACACTTGAATTTACGCGTTTTCAGCAAAATTATGGCATTAACGAATTGCAATATGAATGGCGCAAAAAAGACATTCTTAGCCCTGCTAATGCCACAGCTACTTTCCAGCAAGGCAAAGGATTTAGTAAAGTGTTTGCTCATTTCAATCAGACGCTTCCTTATGCTCAGAAAGATAAAGCCTTGCGTTTGCATGCTTTTGGTGGAACATTTTTCAATTATGATGCGCAAATATTAGTGGAGCAAGGTGTTCGTCCAAATTTTTTCTTGAGCGGGACAACAACTGCTTTTTTCCAAAAGGACTATCTATTTGACCAAGTGATGCTGGGGCGTTCTGCCTCAAAAGGTTTTTTAAATCAACAAATTTTCGAGCAAGATGCTCAATTCAAAACGCTGACCAATGTGGGCAGTAGCTCCAAATGGATGTTTGGTTTGGGATTGCGCTCTACGTTACCTGGTTTTATTCCGATTGAGCTTTTTGCAGATGGTGCTGTTTCGAGAGGCACTACCCAAGCCGATTTTTATTATAGTGCTGGATTAGCTTTACCTATTTTTAAAGATATTGTCGTAGTTTATTTACCTGTCTTGGAAAGTGAATCCATTAAGGAAAACCATACTACTGCAGGCAGAGATAATTTATTTAAACGCCTGACATTCAAGATTAACTTCCGACAGTTTAGCCCTATGGACTATAATTTGGTAGATGTGATGTCGTTGCAGTAAGTGTAAGGCGACTAAAATTAAAAAAACGCCACTCTTGATAAAACAATTATGAGTTATCAAGTATTTCTCAGTTATTATTCGTAATATTGCGAATAGTAAAACAAACTTCTATGACAGCTAAATCGAGAGAGGATTATTTCACTGTGGAGCAAGAACAAACTGCAAGGTTTGCAAAAGCCATGGGACATCCTGTAAGAATTGCCATTTTGGAATTGCTTAATGCTCAAACCTGTTGCTATCATGGCGATATGGCAGAAGAATTACCCATCGCAAAGTCAACGCTTTCTCAACACCTAAAAGAGTTGAAAGAGGCAGGACTGATACAAGGGGATATTACCTTACCTACTATAAGATATTGCATTAATAGACAGAACTGGGCTTTGGCTAAGTCCTTGTTAAATAACTTGTTGAAGTAACCCTTTTTTCTTCTTGCATTCTTTCCTTGGTTAAAATGTAGTGTTTAGGATTACCTATGGGTAATCTCCTTTTCTTATATACAGCTTTATGGGAAATAGCTTACACTTAAAATTCTTTAAAAAAAAATGTTCGTAAATTTGCGAATTACGAATGAATGTTCGTATCTTTGCGAACATAAAATAATAACTAATTATGACTCAAATAAAAGTATTAGGACCGGGTTGCCCAAAGTGCAAAACAACTTACGCCAATGTAATCGAAGCACTCAAACAATCTAACATAGAAGCGAACGTGGAGAAGGTAGAAGATATTGAGGAAATGATGAAATACAATGTGTTGAGTACGCCTGTTTTGGTGATTGACGAAGTAATCAAGATTAAAGGCAGAGTGGCTCAGGTGAATGAAATTGTTGAACTATTAAACAAATAAAATGATGAAAACACAAACGTTAGTAAAAGAAATTTGTCCAACTACTGCCCAAAATTGGGTAAAGGACGGAGCATTGTTGGTTGATGTTCGCGAGCGAGACGAAGTAGCTCAACTTGCTTATGATGTACCTAATATCATCAACATTCCATTAAGTGAATTTGAAGAACGCTTTACGGAAATTCCAAAAGATAAAGATGTTGTAATGGTTTGCAAAGGAGGTGGACGTAGTTTGAGAGCGGCTGGCTTTTTGGTCAATCATGGTTACACTAACGTCGTGAACATGCAACATGGTATCGCTCGCTGGGTGCAGAAAGGCTTTCCTACTAAAGGGGATACTTCTGTGGTAACAGGTGGTGATTCTTGTTGTTCGACTTCTGGTTGTTGTTAAAAAATTCAATATGTTTAACTGGATTCAACATTTTGCGGACTGGCTGATTTATTCTGTTTTTCATATTGATGCAGAAACACATTTAGGAATAGCATTGAATTTCTTTGTCTATGATACCTTAAAAATTCTGATTCTCCTTTTTATAATCGTCTTTTTGATGGGAATAGTCAATGCGTACTTGCCCATCGAAAAATTGAAAGATTATTTAAACAGGAAGAAACTCTATGGATTAGAATACTTCTTTGCATCTCTATTTGGTGCGATTACGCCTTTTTGTTCTTGCTCTTCCGTCCCTTTATTTATCGGTTTTGTGCAAGGAGGGATTCCTTTGGGTGTAACTTTTGCTTTTTTGATAACTTCTCCGCTAGTCAATGAAGTTGCTATTGCGATGTTTATTGGTATGTTTGGGATAAAAGCTACTGTCATATATGTGGCATCAGGTGTGCTGCTGGGAACAATTGGTGGTTGGTTGCTTGGTAAATTGAATCTCGAACCGCTACTTTCCGAATGGGTGAAGAAGATTCTTGACAACAAAATGCAACAAGGGGAATATGAAGAAGAAAAGTTATCCTTTCAACAAAGGCTTCCCGGCATCACTCGTGGAGCGTGGGACATTGTAAAAGGTGTTTTATTATACGTCATTATTGGTATTGCGATTGGAGCAGCCATGCATGGATATGTACCAGAAAACTTTTTTGGTACCTATTTGGGAGGTGGGCAGTGGTGGACAGTTCCTCTTGCAGTGGTGGTGGCAGTACCGATGTATGCTAATGCTGCGGGTATCGTGCCTGTAATACAAGTTTTTGTGGCGAAAGGCGTACCATTGGGAACAGCGATTGCCTTTATGATGGCAACGGTTGGATTGTCTATTCCAGAAGCTACGTTGCTAAAAAAAGTAATGTCGCTAAAAATGATTGCCATTTACTTTGGCGTGGTCACCTTTTTTATCATCCTTTCAGGGTTTTTGTTTAATGTTTTACTTTAATGACGATGAAGACAAAAACAGTCATACTGCTTGAACTATGGGTAGAAGCCCGAACGCGCTTTTCTAATCAGTTAGAAAATATATCCGAAAATGATTTACAGAAGAAATTGGGTGACTCGCCCAATTCTCTAGGCTTCCTTATTCGCCATGTAGCAGAGGTAGAACTGCTTTTTGCTAAGAATGTTTTTGGTGATTCCGATGTAAAAGTATCCGCTAAAACAATAATTGCACAAAAAGATACTGGAGAATGGACAAATTTAGTAGCACTGAAAAACTATGCTGCTGAAGCCTACGAAAAACTAAGTGCTATTGTAGCAAAGCAAACGGATGAAGATTGGGAAGCAACGATTACGACAAAAGAATTTGGTACTAAAACGAAAGCAGAAGCCTTCGGACGAATTGTATCGCATACTGCTTATCATGCAGGACAAATGGTTTTAATTAACAAATACGGAACAATTTAAAATTAATTAACAATGAAATTTAGAAACATTATTTTTTCGGTTTCCTTATTGACGCTATTATTTGCCGCTTGCAATAGCGAAGCGCAAAACACTACGCAAATGGTAAGTTCATCATCATCAACAAATGCTGAAATTGAAGTCATTCAGTTTCATTCAGAACATCGGTGCATGACTTGCAACAAAATTGAAGAGCTAACAAAATCAACGCTTGAAAATTATTCTTCCATTCCATTTTCACTGGTTAATGTGGATGACAGCAAAAACGCAAAACAAGCAGAACAATTTGAAGCCGCTGGTACTGCTTTATTTCTTTATAATCCAGCTACGGGCAAGAAAAAAGAGCTAACCGATTTTGCATTTATGAATGCGAGCAACAAAGAAAAATTTGTTGAAGGGCTAAAAAAAGAGATTGATCAATTTGTGAAACAATAAACGCTCAAATAAAGCAATAAGCTGATTTTTCAGTGTTAACCATCAGGTGCTTTCGCAATACTAAAACTTCGGAAGCACCCTGATTAACAACAAATTATGGACTGGTTAAATAATTTAGCACAAAACAGTGAAACTCCATTGTTAGCTGCCTTTGCCTTAGGATTGTTGACGGCAATCGCACCTTGCCCATTAGCAACCAATATCACCGCAACCGCATTTATCGCCAAAACAATTACGGATAAAAGAAAAGTATTGTTAAGTGGGTTTCTTTACACACTAGGGCGCGTATTTTCTTACACACTTATTGGGGCTATTATTTATTTTGGGGTAAGTAAATTTCAGATAGCCAAACTTTTTCAAGGTAATGGCGAGAAATACATCGGTTTTGTTTTGATAGTTATTGGTTTAATCATGCTTGACGTAATTAAACTGAGCTTTATAAAAGGTGGAAACCTTACCGATAAACTTTCTGAACGTTTTAAAACTCAAGGTTTATTAGGTTCTTTTTTGTTGGGCGCGCTATTTGCACTCGCATTCTGTCCGTACAGCGGCGCTTTGTTTTTTGCTATGCTTATCCCCATGACGCTTTCTACCAGCGCAGGATTGGCACTTCCCATTGTATTTTCCTTTGGCACAGGGCTGCCCGTCATGCTTTTTGCTTTTGTCATTGCTTTCAGCATGGAAAAATTAGGGATGTACTTTAAAGCAGTCACTAAAATCGAAAAGGTAATGCGATTAGTAGCTGGGTTAGTGTTTATTCTTACAGGGCTTTATTACATCAATATTTATTTCAAGTTAATATGAAACTATTTAATTTTATTGTGCTTGTTATCTTGCTTTCCTGTAATGAGCCATCTCAAAATAAGCAGCAACTTCTTTTTGAAACATTAGATACTGACTTTTCCAAAGGAAGATTAACGCATAATCAAAACGTTACGCTTGTTGACTTGGAGCGGTTTCATGGTCATTTGTGCGATGGATTAGTGGTTGGCGCACTAGCCATTCAACAAGCCATGGAACAGCTTTATCCTAGTCAACCGATTGACCGAACGAATTTAAGGATTGTTAGTCAACCTTCTCCCTGCCTAACAGATGCAGCGATTTACCTTACGGGAGGTCGTTATCAATTCAATACTTTCTATGTGGACACTAATTTTGATGGGCTTTACATCATACAACGCATGGATAACCTTAAAACAGTTGCCGTTGCTCTAAATAAAGGAATTAAACCCGCAGCAATTGACAGTTTAGGCAATCTAGCCATTCAGCAAACACTTTCCCCTTGTGCTGTGGATGAATTAAAAAAGCTAGAAGATGATTTCACTGTTAGTTTGTTGAACTCAAATCCAAACGAAATATTTACCGTTTCGATAATGGATAACTTTGAGTGGCAACCCAACCCCAAAAATGACTATCTGAAAATAGATATTTTGAATAAGTACTTGCCAAACTGCAAATAATGAGAAATCAATAGGCACCAAAATAGCGTCTTAAAAACCATTCCAAAGTAAGCAAACTCATGAGCAAAAAGAAAATCCATTTCAAATTGATAATAGGGTTGGTTTGCGTTGTTTGGTACAACACAGGTTTGATGTTGCCTTTAGCAGCAATAAGTTGAGGTAGATCACTTAGTTGGTCAGGATAAACCAATGCGCCGCCAGAGTTGTCGCTCAAAATGCGTAGTAATCCATGGTCAGCTGTAGTCGCATACACTTCTAACTGGATAGGTTGAATACTGAACTGCCCGTCGTAAATGAGTTCTTGCCCGTTATAATTGGTCGTTCCTCTAAATGTGTAATTACCCACTGGTAATATGCCCGCATCTAAAGCATAAGCGTTGTCCGTTTTATTGAATAAATAATCGTATTTTTCCCCTTCGCTGCTTTGTATCGTTAACTTGGCATCAGGTGTGTTAATTAATTCGTAACTTTCATTGTATAGCTCTGCACCGAATTTCACCGCTTCATTTTCATTGAAAATATTATTGGCTAAACTCACGCGAAAGCGGCGTTTATCAGTGCGTAACGACAAATATTGAATGGTTTTACCGACTAAAGTATTAAATACATCATGGTTTTGGTGCTGCAAATAATCAAACAATCGCCATTTCCAAATACCTTCCGCTGCAAACACACCGATTTTTATACCTTCTGCTTCGCCGAGTAACAACAGTGGTCGAGGAGTGTCTATTCTGCCAATGCGTTGACGCAATAGCACACTGGCATTGGGATTTACTCGATAATCGTTGCTAAATGGCGCTGTCACAGGTGGAAATTTGCGCACCTCTGACAAAATATTTTCTTCCAACGTAAAGAGACTAAAATTACCTTGCACGATTGGTTGTACTTCATCCGTGTTGCGCCCATCTCCAGAAATGGTCAACAGTGATTGATATTGATTGAATAAAGAAAGGTTAGTTTGTGTTCCTATAATATAAAAGTGAGGAATTTTTTGCTTGATTAGTCCTAAACGCACTTCAGTAATGGGTTGGGTGGCGCTGGGTAGTTGATGCAACAGGACAAAATCAAAATCGGCAATATTATTTTTGAACTCATTGGCGTAGCTGATGGCTACCTCGTAGTTCTTATTCAGGTCTAAAGTTTGCTTAAAAGCCGTAATATCAGGATGTGGAGAATTGGCTAAGATTAATATTTTTTGTCTTGAATCAAGAACATCAATGAAAATATCTTTGCTGTTGTTTGCGGTCGATGCTTCCCCGTTAACAGAACTTAGCGTTAGGCGATAGCGTTGCACACCTGGCTTATCTGCTTCCAAGATAACTTCGCGCGTTGTGAAAAAATCATCTTGATTGATGCTAATCGGTACAGTCGAAAGTAGCTTACTACCACTACGCTCTATTTTGGTGATAGTTAGATTTGTATTTTGACCCACACAATTTTTAGCTGCCACATCTATCTGAATGGCAAAGCGGTCATTCAAATAAGCTATTTGGTTATACAAAGCACCTTTAAGTACCAGGTCACGTTTTGGGATGGTATCGCCAAGTGCAATAGCATAAATAGGAGCATTAATTTTGGCACGTGTATAAATAGGATTACTTCCTCTATTGAAGATGCCATCACTGGCTAAGATGAGTGCACCTAAGTTTTGATTATCATAGCGGTCATAAACCGCTGATAGCATTTCGGATAAATTCGTAGATTTATCATTGAAGGCTGTATCTAATCCGTTGCGAATGCGTTCACCAAAGGAAAAGGTAACCAGTTCGTAATCTTTCTGCAATTGCTCGACAAGTGTTTCAAGATTTTGCTGATACTTCGCCTTTTGCGTTGCGTTTAAATCTACTTGCACGGATTCAGAAACATCCTGTGCTATTACTATAATAGGTTTCTGTATTTCTGTTTTGATAGACTTGAGTAGGGGAGATAGCAACAGACTTGCTAAGAATGCTACGGTTAATGCGCGGACAGTTCCCAGTATTCCATTTAACCATTTGGATTGTTCCTGAAACCGATTGTCTCTAAAATAGAGCACTAAGGCGTAAATTAATGCTAAAACTAAACAAAACAATAAATACCAAACAGGATACTGAAAACTAAGGTTGCTCATATCGGGAAATTACTTTCTAGGCTATTAGGAAGGTGAACGGCTAAAACATTTATTCGTTGGATGATTTTTTCTATTGAACGATTAATAATCATGGCACGAAACTCCATTTTTTGTAATAACCCAACAGTTAAATCACTCAACGAATAAACATTTTATTACCTACTAATATTCATCATCATAGTCCTCCATATTCAACGCAGCACGTCTAGCTTCGTAATCTGCTTGAGCAGCACGCGTTGTAACAAAGAGATTGTCGTATTCTCTCAATCCTGTACCTGCTGGGATTTTCTTACCTACAATTACATTTTCTTTTAGTCCCAACAAGAAATCTTCTTTTGCGCCAATAGCTGCTGTACTTAATACTTTCGTTGTCTCTTGGAACGAAGCTGCTGAAATCCAGCTACTTGTACCTAAAGAAGACTTTGTAATACCTTGTAACAGTGGGCTAGAAGTCGCTGCGATAGCATCTCTATAAAGTACCAGTTTTAGATCATTGCGTTTTAAGTAAGAGTTTTCTTCTCTCAACTGGCGCAAAGAGACCAACTGACCAGGCAATAATTTATTAGAATCACCTGAATCTGTCACAACTTTTTTATCAAAAATCCAGTCGTTTTGTTCGACGAAGTCGTATTTTTCTACTGCTTCTCCTTCTAAGAAAGTTGTATCACCTGCATCTTCAATTTGTACGCGTCGCATCATTTGACGTACTATTACCTCAATGTGTTTGTCGTTGATACCAATACCTTGTGAGCGATATACTTCTTGTACGCCATTTACCAGGTATTGCTGTACTGCAAACACACCTTTGATAGCTAGAATATCTCTTGGTGCGATTGCTCCATCAGAGAGTGGCATTCCTGCACGGACAAAGTCTCCATCTTGAATCAAAATGTGTTTAGATAGCCCAATGAGGTACTTGTGCTTTTGCCCATCCTTAGCTTCCACAGTAATTTCTCTATTACCACGTTTAATTTTGCCAAAAGTTACAATACCATCTACCTCAGAAACTACAGCTGGATTGGATGGATTTCTTCCTTCAAATAATTCTGTTACCCTTGGCAAACCACCCGTAATATCTTGAATACCACCTAGTTTACGAGGGATTTTTACAATTTTCTGACCTGCTTCTACCGTATCACCGTTGTCAATAGAGATGTATGCACCCACAGGCAAATTGTAATTTTTGAGCACTTCGCCATCTGCACTAATGATTTGAATACTAGGAATTTTTTTCTTGTTCCTTGATTCGATAACTACTTTATCTTCATAACCCGTTTGGTCATCACGCTCTCTGCGGAAAGTTACATTCTCTTCAACCGCTTCAAACTGCGCAATACCTGAATATTCAGATACAATAACAGCGTTGAATGGGTCCCACTCACAAAGTTTTTGTCCTCTGCTTACTTTTTGTCCTTGCTTCACGAAAAGTGTTGCCCCATATGGAATATAGTTGGAAGAGTATTGCTTTGTCCTGCGTTCATCTGTGATACGCAACTCGCCAGAACGAGAAAGTACGATATTTGTGCTATCATCACCTTCAACTATTTTTACATTATCTAACTCTACAAAACCATCGAACTTCGCCGTCAATGTTGATTCTTGCTTAGTAACCGAAGCCACACCACCTACGTGGAAAGTACGAAGTGTCAACTGTGTACCTGGCTCGCCAATAGATTGAGCCGCAATAATACCTACGGCATCACCACGCTCTGCAATACGACCAGTCGCAAGGTTATTTCCGTAACATTTTCTACAAACACCACGCTTGGTTTCGCAAGTGAGTACAGAACGAATAGTAACTTCCTCTATGCCAACTTTCTCAATGTATTTAGCTGTTTTTTCATCAATGTACTGTCCTGCTTTAATGATAAGTTCATCCGTTACAGGGTGAACAACGTCATATAAAGTATATCTACCTTCAATTCTTTCTGATAAATTTTGTACAATTTTATCGTTGTCTTTCAGGGCAGACATTTCAATACCGCGAAGCGTTTCGCAGTCTTCTTCCATAATCACCACATCTTGAGCCACATCCACCAAACGACGAGTCAAGTAACCAGCATCTGCTGTTTTCAATGCAGTATCCGCCAAACCTTTACGAGCACCGTGTGTGGAGATAAAATATTCCAATACAGAAAGCCCTTCGATAAAGTTAGCAAGAATAGGGTTTTCGATTACAGCGTTTCCGGTGTCACCAGATTTACGCGGTTTCGCCATCAAACCCCTAAGACCACACAACTGCTTAATCTGTCGTTGTGAACCACGCGCGCCAGAGTGAAGCATCATATAAACAGAGTTGAATCCCTGTTTGTGCGCTGCTAATTCCTTCATTAAAGTATCCGTCACTCGGTTATCAGCGTAAGTCCATTTATCAATAATTTGGTTATATCGCTCATTGTTGGTGATAAGCCCCATATTGTAGTTTTCCCAAACTTCATCTACTTCTTCTTGTGCTTCTTGAAGTGCAATTTGCTTAATCTCAGGAATAATCAAATCTCCTAAGTTGAAGGATAAACCACCTTTGAATGCCCAGTAAAAGCCAATGTATTTAATGTCGTCTAAGAAAGTTGCTGCTACGGTGAAATTCGTTCGCTTAATTACATCACTGATGATTTGCTTTATGTTCTTTTTTGTCAATAATTCATTAACATAAGGTACGCCTTGCGGTACAGCTTGGTTAAAAAGAACTCGCCCTGTGGTTGTATCCAACAATTTGATAATCGGATTGCCCGCTTCATCTTCTGTTTTTACACGTACTTTTATCTTAGCATGCAAATCCAATTTTCCTTCATTGTAGGAAATAATTACCTCTTCAGCAGAATAAAATTTCCTTCCTTCTCCTTTTACTTTAATTTCAGCAGTAGAAGAACGGTGCTTGGTGATGTAATAAAGACCAAGAATCATGTCCTGAGAAGGCAAAGTAATAGGTGAACCATTTTGTGGGTTCAACATGTTATGGGAGGAAAGCATCAAAATTTGTGCTTCCAGAATAGCTGCTTGACTTAACGGTACGTGAACTGCCATTTGGTCTCCATCAAAGTCAGCGTTGAAAGCACCACACACTAACGGGTGCAACTGTATCGCCTTACCTTCGATAATGGTTGGCTGGAACGACTGTATAGAAAGACGGTGCAGTGTTGGTGCACGGTTTAGCATGACAGGATGCCCTTTCAACACATTTTCCAAAATTTCCCAAATGATAGCGTCTTTTTTATCCACTAATTTCTTAGCAGATTTTACCGTTTTTACAATACCCCTTTCAATTAACTTTCGGATAATGAAGGGTTTAAACAATTCGGCTGCCATCTCCTTTGGTAAACCACATTCGTGTAATTTCAACGTAGGACCAACCACAATGACCGAACGACCAGAGTAATCTACACGTTTACCAAGCAAATTTTGACGGAAACGACCTTGTTTACCTTTCAAAATATCACTGAGCGATTTTAGTGCTCTACCTCCTTCTGCCTTTACTGCATTGGATTTTCGTGAATTATCGAACAAAGAGTCAACTGCTTCTTGCAGCATTCGCTTTTCATTGCGTAAAATAACTTCTGGTGCTTTGATTTCCAAAAGCCTTTTCAAGCGATTATTTCTAATAATCACTCTTCTATAAAGGTCATTCAAATCTGAACTAGCAAATCTACCACCATCAAGTGGGACAAGTGGTCGCAATTCAGGCGGCACGACTGGCAAATACTGTATAATAGTCCACTCTGGACGATTTTCTGTTCTTGAAATACCATCTCTAAAGGCTTCCACTACTCTCAGTCGCTTTAGGGCTTCTGATTTTCTTTGTTGAGAAGTTTCGTTAGCCGCAGAGTGACGCAATTCGTAAGAAAGTTTATCCAAATCTAAGTTCATCAATAAATCTCGGATTGCCTCTGCTCCCATTTTAGCCACAAAACGGTTTGCATCATCTTCAGGAAGCTGATGGTTTTCCACAGGTAACGATTCTAAAATCTCCAAATATTCTTCTTCTGTGAGTAAAGCATATTTTTCAATATTATCATCCGCTTTTATACCTGGATTGATAACTACATATCGCTCATAATAAATAATAGATTCCAACTTTTTGGAAGAAAGTCCAAGCAAATACCCAATTTTGTTAGGCAATGACTTGAAAAACCATATGTGTACCACAGGAACTACTAATTTGATGTGTCCCATCCTCTCGCGACGAACTTTCTTTTCCGTCACTTCCACTCCACATCTATCACACACAATCCCTTTATATCTTATTCTCTTGTATTTTCCACAATAGCATTCATAGTCCTTTACTGGACCGAAAATGCGTTCGCAAAAAAGACCATCTCGCTCCGGTTTATAAGAGCGATAATTGATGGTTTCTGGTTTTAACACCTCTCCATAAGACCGCTCCAGAATATCATCTGGTGAAGCAAGACTTATCGTGATCTTTTCAAATTCCTGATTTTGAACGCGATTATCTTTTTTAAATGGCATAATATATATTAGTGTATTTGATAAAAGGTATTGGACATGTAGATGGAAAGTATCTCTAAAACCTAATGTCCAATACCTGATACCTGAATGTTAATCAAATTTTACGTCAAGTGCCAAACCTCTTAGTTCGTGTATTAACACGTTGAAAGACTCTGGTATATTCGGCTGTGGTAATGGGTCTCCTTTCACAATGGCTTCATATGCTTTCGCACGTCCTTGTATATCATCGGACTTAATCGTAAGTAGCTCTTGTAGGATATTGGCTGCACCAAACGCCTCCAACGCCCAAACCTCCATCTCACCAAAACGCTGTCCTCCGAACTGTGCCTTACCGCCTAGTGGCTGTTGCGTAATCAATGAGTAAGGACCTATGGAACGAGCGTGCATCTTATCATCTACCATGTGCGATAGTTTAAGCATATAGATTACACCTACCGTTGCTTGCTGGTGGAATCGGTCACCAGTTTCTCCGTCGTACAAGTATGTCTGTCCTAAACTTGGTAAACTAGCCTTTTGGATATAATGCTCTATTTCGTCCATCGTAGCTCCATCAAAGATAGGCGTTCCAAATTTCATACCAAGTTTTTCACCTGCCCAACCTAATACGGTCTCAAAAATCTGCCCAATGTTCATTCGTGAAGGTACGCCCAAAGGGTTAAGCACAATATCTACTGGTGTGCCATCTTCCAAGAAGGGCATATCTTCAAGACGCACTATTTTTGCTACAATTCCTTTATTTCCATGACGACCAGCAAGTTTGTCTCCTACTTTGAGTTTTCGTTTTTTAGCCAAATAAACTTTTGCTAGTTTCAATACGCCAGCAGGTAGCTCATCACCGATACTAATATTGAATTTTTCTCTTTTGTAACGACCTACTTCTTCGTTCAATTTGATATTGAAGTTGTGTAATAGTCGAGCAATCAAGGCATTGGTGTATGCGTCGTCAGTCCAATTATTATAGTCAACAGTAGTGTAATCTATTTCTCGAAGCACAACTTGGTTGAATCTAACGCCTTCTGGTATAACTGGTTCGTTATAGATACTCCTTACTCCCTTCGATTTTTTATCACTTAGTAATGTGATGAGTTTATCAATCAAGATAGTTTGGAGATCGTTTTTTGCAATCTCGTGAGAGTCCTCTAGTTGATCCAACTGGTTCTTCTCGCTAGTTTTTTGCACTTTATCTTTTTTAGCTCTAGCAAAAAGCTGCTTATCAATAACCACACCTTTCATGGAAGGTGGTGCTTTCATAGAAGCATCTTTCACATCGCCTGCTTTATCCCCAAAGATAGCTCTCAATAGTTTTTCTTCAGGAGTTGGGTCAGATTCTCCTTTAGGCGTAATCTTACCAATTAATATATCACCTTCCTTAACCCAAGCACCTATTCTAATAATACCATTCTCATCTAAATCTTTAGTCGCATCTTCCGATACGTTTGGAATATCATTAGTTAATTCTTCTTCGCCCAATTTTGTGTCGCGAACATCCATTTCAAAATGCTCGATATGCAAAGAAGTGAAAATATCATTGCGAACTACATTTTCAGATAGTACAATCGCATCCTCAAAGTTATATCCCTTCCAAGGCATAAATGCTACTTTCAGATTCTGTCCAAGTGCTAACTCGCCTTTATCCGTAGCATAACCATCGCAAAGAATTTGACCTTTTACTACTCGTTCCCCTTTTCTAACAATAGGTTTCAAGTTGATACAAGTACCTTGATTGGTCTTCTGGAACTTAATTAGTTTATAGGTCTTCACATTGTCTTCAAAAGAAATCAACTGTTCCTCTTCCGTCCTATCATAGCGAATAACTACTTCATTTGCATCCACATACTCTACCGTTCCCTCGCCCTCAGCGTTTATCATAATTCGACTATCGCGTGCTACTTTTCCTTCTAATCCAGTACCTACAATCGGTGAGCTAGGACGTAACAAAGGAACTGCTTGACGTTGCATGTTTGAACCCATAAGCGCACGGTTAGCATCATCATTCTCCAAGAAAGGAATCATAGATGCAGATACCCCTACAATTTGGTTCGGCGCAACGTCCATATACTCAATATCATCTGGTTCTAATATCGGAAACTCCCCCCGTTCTCTACACTTGATTCTATCTGATTCAAATGCTCCAGTTTCGTCCACTATCGCATTGGCTTGCGCAATTTTCATAAAATCCTCACCTTCCGCAGAAAGATATTTTATTGGATTTTTCAAATCCACAATTCCATTATTTACTTTGCGATAAGGTGTTTCCAAGAAGCCCATTTTATTAAGCTTCGCATGAACGCAAAGGGTGGAAATCAAACCAATGTTCGGACCCTCTGGTGTTTCAATAGTACACAAACGACCGTAATGTGAGTAGTGTACGTCCCTAACCTCAAAACCGGCACGCTCTCTGGATAAACCACCAGGACCGAGTGCAGAAATTCTTCGCTTATGCGTTATTTCAGATAATGGATTCGTTTGATCACAAAATTGAGACAACTGACTTGTACCAAAGAATGAATTGATAACCGAAGAAAGCGTGCGAGCATTAATTAAGTCAATCGGCGTAAACACCTCATTATCTCGAACATTCATGCGTTCGCGAATAGTACGTGCCATCCTTGCAAGACCTACGCCAAATTGAGCGTATAACTGTTCACCCACAGAGCGAACCCTACGGTTACTCAAGTGGTCAATATCATCAATTTCTGCTTTTTGGTTCATCAACTGCACTAGATAGCGTACAATCTCAATGATATCTTCTTTAGTCAACACTAAGGTTTCGTCAGATGTGCTAAGATTAAGTTTGCGATTGATTTTATATCTACCTACTTCCCCAAGGTTATAACGCTTGTCAGAAAAGAATAATTTATCAATGATGCCACGTGCTGTTTCTTCATCAGGTGGTTCAGCACCGCGAAGTTGCTTATAAATGTAAGCCACCGCTTCTATTTCAGAACTAGAAGGGTCTTTTTGTAACGTGTTATATATAATGGAAAAGTCATCTTCAACATCTTCGCGTTGAAGTACAATAGTATCTACGCCGGAGTCAATAATCATTTCAATGTTATCCTCATCCAAAACAACATCTCGTTCTAGTATGATTAGACTACGCTCCATAGTAGTTACCTCTCCTGTATCTTCGTCCACAAAGTCTTCTGTCCATGCTCGTAGTACCCTTGCTGCAAGTCTCCTTCCGATTGACTTTTCTAATGAATCTCTATCTGTATGGATTTCATCCGCTAATCCGAAGATATTTAAAATAACTCTATCTGTATCGTATCCAATTGCGCGAAGTAGCGTTGTTACTGGAAATTTTTTCTTACGGTCAATGTAAGCATACATCACTGTATTGATGTCCGTAGCAAATTCCATCCAAGCTCCTTTGAAAGGAATTACTCTAGCGGAGTAAATCTTGGTGCCGTTCGGGTGGAAAGTTTGTCCAAAAAATACACCTGGTGAGCGATGTAACTGTGAAACGATGATTCTCTCTGCACCATTCACTACAAAAGTACCTTTGGGAGTCATGTAAGGTATATTACCCAAAAACACATCTTGTACCATTGTTTTGAAGTCAACGTGGTCTTCATCGTTGCAAGATAAACGCAATTTCGCTTTCAATGGAACACTATAGGTCAACCCTCGGTGCATACATTCTTCAATAGAATATCTTGGAGGATCAACAAAATAGTCTAAGAACTCAAGAACAAAAATATTCCGGGCATCTGTAATGGGAAAGTTCTCTTGAAACACTTTATACAACCCTTCATTCATCCTATTTTCTGGTGTCGTTTCCAACTGAAAAAACTCTTGGAACGACTTGAGCTGAATTTCAAGAAAATCAGGATAGTCGGCTATTACTCTCGACTTACCAAAGTTAAATCTCTTTTGTTCAGCAGTTAAAGTACCGATGGTTGAAGTCATTTATTGTTATTGTTTTTACTAGAGATAAAAGGAAAAGAAAGAACTTTATGTATAGTCATTTGATTAACTACTTTGAAATTGTGTACAATTTTGAACACAGCTACTAATGAAACCATACAATTAGAACATCTGACTGAATTGTATAAACGGCTTTGTAGTGTTTATAGTTCATCAATATATTGTAATTTTAGCTTTTTATCCATATGTGCCTGTAAATAAACATACAGGCTTATCAAGCACGATAACGTACTTAATAAGCCTACTACCACCTTTGGAAAGGTGAACAACAAAAATACTTACTTAATTTGTATTTCTGCACCTACTTCCTCAAGTGCTTTTTTCAACTGTTCGGCCTCTTCTTTTGAAACTTTTTCTTTTAATGTTTGAGGAGCGCCATCTACTAAATCCTTAGCTTCTTTCAAACCTAAGTTAAGCAGCGTTTTCACTTCTTTTACCACTTTCAACTTTTGAGCACCGCCTGAAGAAAGAATTACATCAAACTCTGTTTGCTCAACAGGAGCTGGTGCGCCTCCATCTGCGTCGCCACTTGCTGCTGGTGCTGCCATCATAATAGCTCCACCACCTGCTGCTGGCTTAATACCATACTCATCCTCTAATATTTTTGTAACCTCAGTTACCTCCTTAATCGTAAGGTTAACTAACATTTCTGCGATCTGTCTTGCATCTGCCATTGTAAAATAATTTTAAAATATTAAACCATTAGATTGATAATGGTGCGTAACATATTATGAATAAAATTAGTCAACTCATGTTGACTAATTAGATGGAAGCCTTGTTCCTTATAATAATCAGCTATTGATTATTACTCTTTTTCTTCGATTGATTTCAACAATCCTAAAATTGTAGCACCGCCATAATTTAAAGCACCTACCAATGTTTGACCAGGTCCTTCTATTGCTGCTACCAAATTGCTTGCAGGTGAGTTTAACAAACCTAGTAATTCTCCAAGCAAATCTCCTTTTGATTTCATTTTGGTCAAAAAATCCAACTGATCAGCACCGCCAATAACATCTTGGTCGATGTAGGCAGCCTTTAGTGATGGCTTTTCTGACGTTTTCTTGTGCTCTTTAAGCATAAGTGCTGGTGCCTTTCCATCTTCTGAAAACAGCACCGCTGTGTGTCCTTTCAAGTAAGGATAAAGGGACTGATAATTATCTGGATTAATTCGATTCAAAGAAACCTTTATCAATTTATTCTTTACGACGCGCATTTCAATTTTATGCTCAAAACATTTGCGGCGAAAGTCATTAGTCTCTTCTGCCGTCATAGCAGAGAAGTCTGTCAAATAAAAGAACTTTGCTTCTCCAAATTTATCTGTCAACTCTTCTAAAAGAAGGGCTTTATCTGATTTTATCATTGTATTTTAAATTTAAACAATCAATAAGATTATTAAAGATTATCGAATTGTTCTTACATCTACTTTAAGACCTGGACTCATCGTTGATGCTATAGTAACGGATTTCATGTAAGTCCCTTTTGCTGACGATGGCTTCATCTTCATGAGTGTAGATAATAATTCTTGCGCATTCTGAGACAATTTTTCAGGTTCAAAAGATACCCTGCCAATAGAGGAATGAACAATACCATACTTATCAACTCTAAAGGATATTTTACCCCCTTTAACATCCGATACTGCATCACCAACATTCATCGTTACGGTACCTGTTTTAGGGTTAGGCATTAATCCACGAGGACCTAATATTCTACCAATTCTACCCACTTTAGCCATTACTTGTGGCATAGCCACTGCAACATCAAAATCTGTCCAACCGTCTTGAATCTTTTGAATCAAATCATCTAGCCCAACATAATCTGCACCTGCTGCTTTTGCTTCTTCCTCTTTGTCAGGTGTACAAAACACAAGTACACTCTTCGTTTTACCTGTACCATTAGGTAATGTTACAGTACCACGAATTGCTTGGTCTGCCTTACGAGGGTCAACACCAAGTCGGATATGCACATCTACTGAAGCGTCGAATTTGGTAAGATTAATTTCTTTCATTAGAGTCATCGCTTCGTCAATAGTGTAGAGTTTACTCTTGTCTATTTTAGCATTGATAGCGGCTCTTTTCTTAGAAACTTTAGCCATTATTTAAGATTTTAAGGTGCTATCGTTCTACTTCGTAGAACTCCCTTGTTACCAACAATATAGATATAAATACCAGTTAATTTCTTAATTATCACTTTTTGCTTCGCCTTCCCAAGGCGCATTACCTGTTACAGTAATCCCCATACTTCTTGCAGTACCTGCAACCATTTTCATAGCGGATTCAACTGTAAAAGCATTTAAGTCAGACATTTTATTTTCTGCAATTTCTTTTACTTGATCCCAAGTTACTGTACCAATTTTATCGCGGTTGGGTACAGCGGAACCCTTTTTTGCCTTCGTAGCAGCTATTAATTGCATTGCAGCAGGCTGTGTTTTGATGACAAATTCAAATGATTTATCTGTAAACACAGTAACAACCACCGGAAGTATTTGACCCATTTTGTCTTGTGTTTGCGCATTAAAACGCTTACAAAACTCCATGATGTTTACTCCTTTGGAACCTAACGCTGGTCCAATTGGTGGTGCAGGATTGGCTTGCCCTCCCTTAGCTTGTAATTTGATATAAGTAGATATTTCCTTAGCCATAATGCTTAACACTTAATAATACTTCAAAAGCTAATTCTTATTCTAGTTACTCAATTATTGAACATTAAGAATAACTTTTGAGCAAACTTGTATAATAATTTATTTATTATTGTTGCTTTTCTACTTGTAGAAAATTGAGTTCTACTTCTGTACCCCTTCCAAATATTTTCACAATTACTTTTATCTTTTTTCGCTCTTCATTAATTTCCTGAACTTCTCCTATAAACTCTTTGAAAGCACCATCCACTATCTTTACCGTTTCCCCAATGATGAATGGTTCGCTAAGTGATTCACCTGCTGATTGAGACTCGTCCACTCTACCTAGCATTCTATTTGCCTCTGCATCTCTCATAGGAATAGGAGCATTGCCACCTAAGAAATTAATTACATTTTGCATTCCAGCGATTGCTTGAACTACTTCACCATTAAATTTTTCAGGATTTGCCTCTACCAAAATATATCCTGGCAAGATATTTTTTTCATACACCATTTTTTTCCCACCTCGAATTTTATATATCTTCTCAGAGGGAACTAAAACTTGGGTAACAATTTCATTCCACCCATTACGCTGTATCTCTGTGTCAAGGCGTTCTTTTATTTTTTTCTCTTTCCCGCTTATCACTCTTAACGAATACCACTTATAGCCTTCTGCCATGAGATGAAAATTTCTATTAAAAAAAATCTAGTTAAATAGACTATAAATGAATTTCAATGAATTATTAGACACTAAATCCATAACAAAAACCAAAAGCGCGAAAATCAAAGAGGTTACTATAACTAATATTGAATTGCTTTGAAGGCTTTTGACAGAAGGCCAAGTTACCTTATTTATCAATTCATCGTAACTCTCTTTAATATAAAGTCTTATTTTTTCCATTTTAACATTTAACTTGCACGGGCAGTAGGATTTGAACCCACGGCCTACGGTTTTGGAGACCGTCGCTCTACCAGCTGAGCTATGCCCGTAATTAACTTTATAGATTAGGAGTCTCAAAAAAACTTGAAACTCCTAATTATATTTATTGCCTATCAATGTTAGCTAACTAAAGCTAATACCTTAATTAGTCTAAAATTTCTGTAACCTGACCTGCACCAACTGTACGACCACCTTCACGGATAGCGAAACGTAAACCTTTTTCCATTGCAATGGCACTTAGCAAATTTACCTCTAGTGATACGTTATCACCAGGCATTACCATTTCTACGTTCTCAGGTAATTTTACATCACCAGTTACGTCTGTTGTACGGAAATAAAACTGCGGACGGTAACCGTTAAAGAATGGTGTATGGCGACCTCCCTCATCTTTACCTAGTACATACACTTCACACTTAAACTTTTTGTGTGGTTTTACAGAACCAGGTTTACAAATTACCATACCTCTTCTAATAGCTTCTTTATCAATACCACGAAGTAGGATACCTGCGTTATCACCAGCTTCTCCTCTATCTAGGAGCTTACGGAACATTTCTACACCTGTTACTGTTGAAACCAATTTCTTCTCACCTTCTTTCTGCATACCAATGATTTCAACACTATCTCCTACATTGACTACACCTCTTTCAATACGACCTGTTGCCACTGTACCACGACCTGTGATAGAGAAAACATCTTCAATCGGCATCAAGAAAGGCTGATCAACCAAACGCTCTGGTTCAGGAATGTCCCTATCGCAAGCATCCATCAATTCCATAATAGAAAGTTTTGCCGCTTCGTCTCCCTCTAAAGCCTTTAATGCAGAGCCTTTTATAATAGAAGCATCATCACCACCAAACTCGTATTGCTCAAGCAATTCTCGTACTTCCATTTCTACCAATTCCAACATCTCTTCATCATCAACAAGGTCAACTTTATTCATGAATACCACAATCTTAGGAACACCTACCTGACGAGCAAGAAGGATATGTTCACGAGTTTGAGGCATAGGACCATCTGTTGCAGCTACCACCAATATAGCACCATCCATCTGAGCAGCACCTGTTACCATGTTCTTTACATAATCGGCGTGACCTGGACAATCTACGTGTGCATAATGACGTTTTTCCGTTTGGTACTCAACGTGCGCTGTATTGATAGTAATACCACGTTCTCTCTCTTCAGGAGCACCATCAATTTTATCATAATCTGTTCTTTCCGCCAACCCTTTTTCTGCTAATACATAAGTAATTGCAGCCGTCAAGGTAGTTTTACCGTGGTCAACGTGACCAATTGTACCGATATTTAAGTGCGGTTTCGATCTATCAAATGTACCCTTTGCCATCAGTTAAAGATTTTTATATCTGGTCAAGAATTTAGTGATATAATGATGTTAATAAACGAAATTAGTGCACACGTACTGAGCCAATGAAGGGAGTTGAACCCTCGACCTCTTCCTTACCAAGGAAGTGCTCTACCCCTGAGCTACATTGGCACTGTTCATTGCTATGCACATCCTCTTGCTCAATACTTCTTCTAAAAATTGTCAGTCAACAACAAACAACTACCAACTTTGAGCGGGAGACGAGACTCGAACCCGCGACCCTCAGCTTGGAAGGCTGATGCTCTACCAACTGAGCTACTCCCGCTTCTTTATACTTTAAAAGAAGAATTTATCTTCTTGTTGGTATTTACATTCTCAAAACGTGGGGGTGATAGGAATCGAACCTATTCAGTCAGAGACACCAGATTTACAGTCTGGCCCGGCTCTCCAGCTCCGGCGCACCCCCTTCAGGAAAGACATTTCTTTCCTTTTGTTTTTTTGAGCCAGTAGAGGGATTCGAACCCCCGACCCGCTGATTACAAATCAGCTGCTCTGGCCAACTGAGCTATACTGGCTTTTTGTTACTTACATTTTACAGAACTCCCATAGCCTTTCAAAAAGCGAATGCAAAGATAGTTTTTTATCCGAAATAGCAAATACATTTTTTTCTTTTTTTTAAAAAGAAGTGTAAATATCTTTTCTTTAGAGAAAAATTTTAAGTAAGTGAGTATTTTAAAAAGTAAAAAGGAGAAAAAAATAGATAAAGCAGACAAAAGCATTACATTTTTCTTTGCTTTTGTCTGCTTTCCTTTTGCCTTAATTACCCTCTACCAGTTAACCTGCTTTTGTAGCGTTTGAGTTGGCGTTTTAAACTTTCAATGGCTGTATTTGTAGATGTTTCAAAGGACTTGCTTTCTGCCCGAGCGATTAATACCTCTCCAGGTATCTGCAAATGAATTTCTGCAATTTTTTCTTTCACTTGTCCAGAGTTTTCTAATTTTAACACTACATCAGCCATTTGAATACGGTCAAAAAAACGGTTTAGTTTTCCCGTTTTTTCCTCGATAAAAGCAATCAACTTTTGATCTGCTTTAAAGGCGATTGATCTTGTTTGTACTCTCATAACGCTAAAAATTTTGATGAATAAATAAATTCGCCATAACCTCCTCTTTTGGAAGCTATTCGTTTTGCGCTTTTGGATGCGCTTGTTGATAAACTTTTAATAGTTTTTCAATGGAGTTATGGGTGTATATTTGAGTTGCTGCTAGGCTACTATGCCCTAGTAGCTCTTTAATATCATTCAATGGTGCCCCAGCATCCAATAGATGAGTGGCAAATGAATGCCTAAGCGTGTGCGGACTGCGCTGTTCTATTGTGGTTACTTGAGAGAGATATTGATTAACAACTCGATAGACTAGCTCTTCGTAAATAGGTTCTCCTTTGTTAGTAAGAAATAATTGACAATGATTTGTATTGGGAAATGTTTTTTCTCTAATGACAATGAATACCTCTATCATAGCTTGTAGAGAAGGTACACAAGGTATTAGACGCTGCTTGTTCCCTTTTCCATGAATAATAATAACTTTTCTGGCAAAATCTAAATCATTGATAGTCAAATGCGTTAGTTCTGCCCTCCTGATACCTGTTCCGTAAAGCAGTTCCAGTATGAGTTGGTCTCTTTGTTCTTTGTAATCCTGTGAAAAATCTGTTTTTTCAAATAGTTGCTGTATTTGTTGCTCCTGCACTACTTGTGGTAAACGTTTACCCACTTTAAGGTTAAGGACTTTTGAAGTAGGGTCAGTAGAAATCAATTCTTGGCTTAATAAAAATTTGTAAAACGATCTAAGCGTGGCTAGTTTTCGCTGAATTGTTTTTGGTGTTTTTTTTTCATCATTCAACAACAATATCCATGCGCGAATCTGCTTATGATTAGCATCTATTAATGTATCCACCTTAAGCCAGTCTTTTAGAAATTGAGCGAACTGCTCCAAGTCTTTTTGATAGGCAGTAATGGTGTGCTTGGAGGCACGTTTTTGATATTGCAGATACTCTATAAAGGTAGCGATTTGGTGCATTTAGTTGACTTTGTTAACTAAAGGTTAAGTTAAAAGATTTCTTCTAGAAATGCAAATTTTTCTGCTAAAACTATTTGATTTGACTAGCGCATTAACCGAAAAGAATTTATAAAACGTTCATTTTCAGGGTTAAGGTGCTTTTCTCTGGTACTCACTATTTGAATTGCATAATAACGATTTTCGACTACAAATGCTTTGGTCTTGATAACTGCCTGCCGATTACGATAGTCTATGCGCCAATATTTACCTGAAAAACCTTGCACTAATTCATCTGATTGATACATCAATTCTCCATTGACACTAAAAGTAGCTTCCCGAATGGTTGCTTTAAAAAAATCTTCCAATAATGCCGTAGAATCGGAATGCACACTACCCAGAGGATAATCGCAGTAGCTAAGCATAAATACTTGATTAGCAGATTGCGCTTCCGCTTGATAAAATAAAGTATGATAAATCAATTCACCAATTTCTGTTTCAATCGTATCTGCTTTGTGTGTGAGTGGAGCAGGTGCAGCTATTTTGAATTTGCCAGCGGGGTCAATATGTTCTATCCATTCATTCGCATCAATAAAAAATATAAGTACACAAAAAATGAATGCAAACTTCATAGGCTTTAATTTTAAAAATAAAGTGGGATGTACTAAATGATTGGGTTGCATGGAGGTAGTAAATAATCGAGAGAAAGTTGAGTTACTGCGCTCGATTATTTGCTACTAACTCTACAAATACTATGTTTTCCGCTTTTTCTTTTTAGCTGCCGGAAAAAGTATATTATTTAGGATAAGGCGATAACCGGGTGAATTAGGGTGTAAATTTAGGTCTGTTTCAGGGTCTTCTACATAGTGGCGGTAGTCCTCTGGGTCGTGTCCACCATAAAAAGTCCAAAAGCCTTCACCTAAGGTGCTGTGAATGTACCGAGTTTCGTCAGCAGGTTTATTTTCGCCTAGAATTAAGACATTAGGTTTGATATATTCATTTTTAAAAGCGGTTGTTTGCCCCATAAATCCTTTGACCGTACGGGTATGGTTTTGCGTTAGCATACATGGAATAGGGTCGTATTTGGCAGAAAAATCAAATAGTGTAAAATAATCTTGCTCAGGATTAACAGTTCTTCTCAAACTGTTATCAATAGTAGAGTGCTCATACTCCAAGGGGTTTCTGATGAGTTCAAAATTCCTGAAAGCTAATGTTTTGGAAAAGTCAAGTTTACTTTGTGCATTGGGGTCTGCTGGGTCACCATCGTACATATCGGCGCAAATATCCACACCATCCGCTGCTAAGGCAATGTCATAAGTATCTGTGGCTGAACACATCGCAAAAATGAATCCGCCACCAATGATGTATTCTTTTATTTTTTTAACGACTGCCAGCTTCATTTGTGAGACCTTATTGAAGCCATTAGCTTTTGCCATTTCTTCCATTTTACGCACATTTTCTCTGTACCAAGGTTGGCTGTTGAAACTGCGATAAAATCTGCCATATTGCCCTGTAAAATCTTCGTGATGCAAGTGCAGCCAATCGTATTTTACCAACTCATCGTTCAACACTTCTGTATCGTAGATGGTCTCATAGGGAATTTCTGCGTAAGTCAGCACCAGCGTTACAGCATCATCCCAAGGCTGCAAACGCTGTCCCATTTGGTTGAATTGAGGGGTATAAACCGCAATTTTTGGGGGTACTTCCAGTTTGACAACTTCCATATTGATTTCAGGGTTGGAAATTTCGTCTTTTATTCGCTCAAATTGAGCATCCGCAATAACTTCGTAGCTTACGTTACGGGTTAAGCATTCGCGCTCAAACACTCTAGTATGAGCAAATGCAAAGCTACCACCTCTATAATTTAATAACCAATAGGCTTCTACTTGCTGCTGCAACACCCAATAAGTGATGCCATAGGCTTTGAGGTGATTTTTTTGTCCCTCGTCCATAGGTACGAGGATGTACGTCGCTTTTGCAGCTAGGCTAATTGCCATTAATGCTATTATGATTGCTAGGATTCTCATCTCTTTTTACTTTTGTTAAGTGCTGCTATTTTAATAGTTCTTTGTATCTTGATGGATCATTAAGTAAGCGGATAGCTTCCTTTATTTCAATATCATTGCGCAAGCCAATTTTTACAGCACCTTCTTGATAAAAATAGCGACCAGCAATTTCTTTTTCAATAATGTCTGTAATTGTATCTTCGTATTTCATTAATTCTGCGCGCTTGGTTTTTACCATTTCTTTCTTGATGTTATCTAACGTTGCTTTCATGGCATAACCGTCTTTTTCGGATTGATCTTCTAGTTCCTTTAATAATTTCTCGGTTTTGGTATTATATTGGAAATTTTGCATTTCTACAAAATCAAGAAAACTTTTAAAGTCGTTAAATTTGAGGCTCATCAGTTCACCCACCGATTCCTTTCCTGCACAATATTGTGTGACATAGTCAAAAATGATATTGCTACGTTCTAATTGTCTAAGCAAATTAGAACTACCATCGCGGTCAATAAGAATATCTGGGCTTACACCACCGCCATCAAAAACTTGACGACCATTCCTAGTTTTAAATGGTGTTCTTTTTTCATCGGGAATGTCCACAGGTTCGCCATTTTCATACTCCACTGCTTGAATGCAGCGTCCACTTGGAATGTAGTATTTAGCAGTTGTCATTTTCACTTTAGCATTGTAGCCAATGTCGCGTGTATTTTGCACTAAACCTTTGCCAAAGGAACGTTGACCAATCAATACGCCACGATCATAGTCTTGTATAGCACCTGCCACAATTTCTGATGCTGATGCCGAGCGGTTGTTGATTAGCACAACTACTGGAATATCGGTATCTACAGGGTTGTTCAGTGTTCTAAAACTTCTATCCCAATCTTTGACACGACCTTTAGTAGTGGCAACTAATTCATTTTTAGGAATAAAAATATTGGTAACGTTTATTGCTTCTAACAATAATCCACCACCATTTCCCCTCAAATCAAAAACAATGCCTTTTAGGTTAGGGTTTTTGTCCTTCAAGTCCTTAATGGCTTTAGCTACATTACTTCCTGCGTCTCTGGTGAAGGTAGTTAATGAAACATATCCAATGTTTTCAGCAATGATGTCGTGATGAGGTACGTTTTCTACTTTTACATCCTCTCTGATAATTTTTACTTTAAAATCTTCATTCTTACCTGGTCGGCGAATTTGTAGAATAACCTCTGTTCCTGGAAACCCGCGTAGTATTTCTTCAATATCTTCTTCACTTTTACCTTTAGCGTCTTTGCCGTCAATAGCAATAATTTGGTCGCCCACTTTTAAGCCAGCTTTGTCGGCAGGTTGATCTTTGAATAGCTCTGTTACGGTGAAGTAGTCGCCTATTTTTCTGCTTTCTATCCCGATACCATGATATTTACCTTCCTGCACGAAACGAAAGTCTTCAATTTGAGCTTCTGAAATATAATTCGTGTAAGGGTCAAGTGAACTGACCATAGCATCTACACCAATTCTCATGAATTTAGACGGTTCTATTTCATCTACATAGTAGGTGTTAATCTCTTTATACAAATTAGCAAAGAGTTCAATATTTTTAGCAATTTCAAAGTATTTACTGTTATTGCTCCAAAAGAACCCCAACGAAGCAACAGCAATGAGGATTGCACCAAATAAACCTAAAAATTTTGTTCTTTTTTTCATGCTAAATTGAGCTTGAATCAATGATGATTAACAATAACGATTTTTTTAATTAAATATTGATTGAACCTAGTTTACTATATAGAACCTGTTAGACATAAAAAAAGTTAGGACGATACTATTTTTTGTAAAATATGATTTTTTTGATTTGTTATCTTTTACACTGTTGAATTAATTTTCTTTGCTATTTTAGTAATTTAAGCAATTTTATTTGTTAATTTTAATGAAATAAAATGTGTCAACAATCTGACCAATATATGACTAAATTACTTTTAGTAGAAGATGAAGCCAACGTAGTATCTACCTCAACCATCCTCTGTATCAACTTTATTTGTACGTTCAAAGTCAATACTATTGAACAAATACAAAACGAAGACACCATGAACAACCAACTACGCATTCTCATTATTGAAGACGAACCTTTAATAGCGGAAGACCTTGCCGACTTGTGCAAACTAAACGGTTATGAGGTATGTGGAACGATTTATCATGCAACTGCGGCACTATCTGCTATTCAGACGCATCAACCCAACTTAGTCTTAATAGATATTAATCTACAATCCACTATTGACGGAGTGGACATTGCCGAGCATTTGAAGCGCAATTACATGATTCCCTTTATTTTCATTACTTCTTATGCCGATAAACATACCCTTGCTAAAGCTAAAGAAGTCGGCCCGTTGGGTTACATCGTTAAGCCCTTCAGTAAAGAGCAACTTTATTCTACTATTGAAATTGCTTGTGAGCAACTTCATAAACTAATAGATACATTATTGGATATAACTAAAATTAACAAGCGGTTAGACGCACCTTTGAGTGTACGTGAAACAGAGGTCTTGAATTGTGTTTTTAAAGGTATGGACACAGGAACAGTCGCAAAAGCCTTATTTATTAGCAATAATACAGTGAAATTTCACCTCAAAAATTTATATAATAAGTTTAATGTAAGTAGCCGAACAGAGCTACTGGTAAGAATCAGAGAATGGACGAACTGAAGTAAGGTAGATGATGAGCAGAAAATAGACTGCTCATCATCTGAATAGTTTCTACTAAGAACTAATACAAATCAAAGTTTTTGTAGTAGCTTTTGCCATCTACACTAATTTGGAGTACATAATTATCTGGTTCTAAACTGGATAAATTGTATTGTTTCTTTACCGCAGAAGTAACAACTTCCTTCGTTTCGTAAATAATTTGCCCATCCCTCAAGATAGTTACAATCACTTTTTTTGCCAATGCGGTAGGTGCTAATTGGAAAGCCACAGCCTTTCCATTCACTTCAAGCGTTGGGGACTTAATGACCATGCGCTCGTTTTGTAGTACCTCTATTTCATTTTTCTTTACCAAAATAGGCTGAACGATTTCTTCTGTTTCGCGGATAACATAAAATGTATATTTACCTTCATCTAAGCGTTTTAAATCCAATCGTTTAGCAAATGCTGCTTTCTTATAAATGTTCTCTGCAAATATATTTTGCCCTTTTTCATTCTTCAAGTACACTTGCGTGTTTTGATCAAGCAAATTAGCTAGATATACATTTACGTCCATAGAAGATGGGGCACTTTCTATTCTAACGATAGGAGTTACCTCTTGTGCAAAAGAAAATTTGGTTGCTGCGAAAAGCAATGCAAAAATCAACGCAATGGAAAGATTTTTTTTCAAATTTTTCATAATAACAGTCGTTTAATTTGAGTAAAAAACAATTCACTTTTTTTGAATTATATCGCAATTTATGCTTTAAAACACAAGGAAGATAGGTTAAGTTGCAGATTGCACGAGAGGTGAAGAACAGATGAAGATTTTCATTTTTGATTTCCAAATAAAATTTTTCTTTTAGGATTTGTTCAATTTTTGGAGAAGGAGTGCACTCGTTTGAGTGGATACAATCGTTTCTTTTACAAGAATGTTAAATTTTGTTAATTTTTTTGTAAAACTTAATTTGATTTCCAAAAATAAGGAGTGAACGGGACCAAAATAGTAAAAAGCTCTAGACGACCAAGCAACATTAAGAAGCCCAATATCCATTTTGCAGCCGTAGGTACTTCTGCAAAATTACTGATAGGACCTACCGAACCAATACCTGGTCCCACATTGCCTAGCGAAGTTGCTACTGCTCCGATAGCCGATAAAAAATCCATACCCAAAGCAGTTACAACAATGCTTCCAATAACAAAAAGTGCTAAGTAAATGAGTAAAAATACTAAGATATGCGTCATTATTCTTGGTGCAACGGTAACGTTGTTCACCCGAAGTGGTATAATGGCTTTCGGATGTAGAAGGCGTTTGAACTCCAAAAAAGAGTTTTTAAAAAAGACCAAATGTCGTATGAGTTTTATGCCCCCACTAGTTGAACCCGCACATGCACCAGAAAATAACAAAATGAAGAACAACAAAGTAACTACTTCCGAATAGCTGGTATAATCTGCGGAAACAAAGCCTGTGGTGGTAATGATAGAAACAACTTGAAAAGTGCTATCTCTAAAAGATTGTTCTAAGGGAAGTCCTTTTCTGAAATACAGATAAAACATTAGCCCAATTGAAGTGGTCAAGACCAAGAAAAGATAGGCTTTAAATTCATCACTTTTCCAAATATTGCGAAAGTGCCCTTGTAGCCCTAAGTAAATGACGCTGTAATTGATACCAGCAATGAACATAAATATAATGATGGTATATTGAATGATGGGTATGTTGTAGTACATCATACTAGCATTTTTGGTGGAAAACCCACCGGTAGCCATCGTGGTCAAGCTATGATTGATAGCATCATATAAGGTCATCCCTTCCAAAGCGAGTAGAATAGTTAGCAATACAGTTAATCCAACATAAATGAGCCAAAGCCTTTTAGCGGTCTCTTGTATTCTTGGGTGTAATTTGTCAGAAGTTGGACCAGGTGCTTCTGCTACAAATAGCTCTACGCCACCTATACCTAATAATGGGAATAAGGCAACAGTGAGTACAATGATACCCATGCCGCCAATCCACTGCGTAAGGCTGCGCCAATAGAGGATACCTTTAGGCAGACTTTCAATATCCCTTATAATGCTAGCTCCTGTGGTAGTCATACCTGAAACGCTTTCAAAAAAAGCATCTGTAACATTCGAGACACTACCGCTAATGAGATAAGGTAGCATTCCAAATAAAATCATCATCAACCAGCCGATGAACACAATTAAATACCCTGTGCGCTTATTGACTTTGGTGTTTTTATTGGCAGTAATGAACCATAGCACTCCCCCTATGACAATGGAGATGCCACCAGAAATTAGTAGTGCTTTCCAATCATTTTCTTGAAAGGCAAAAGAGAAAATAATGCCAGTTAACATCAGCAATCCAATCAAGATGAGCTGAACACCTACAACTTTCAGGATGGCATAACCTTGTATCATCGGAAGAGTTTGTCTAGTCTTCCAACGGCATCAGGACGTGCAAGTACAATGACTTTGTCACCTTTTTGAAGTTGAAAATCACCGTCTGGAATGAAAGATTCGTTGTTTCGGATAACCCCTCCTACTAAAGCTGTTTGAGGAAAATGAAGGTGCTTTATAGGTTTTTTAGTAAGTTGGTTATCTTTTTGTAGTTCATACTCAATCACTTCGGCATCCACGCCATGTAGGCTAGTAATCGCCTCTACTTTTCCTTTTCTGATGTATCGGAAAATATTGTTGGCGGCAATTAATTTTTTATTGATAAGCGTATCCACTCCAATTTCCTGTGAAATATGAGTGTAGGCTTTGTTCTCTACTTGAGCAATTGTCTTATAAACACCTAAGTTCTTGGCAGTTAGGCTCGCAATGA
The DNA here is from genome assembly GCA_937944245.1 of uncultured Saprospiraceae bacterium. GTDB lineage: Bacteria > Bacteroidota > Bacteroidia > Chitinophagales > Saprospiraceae > JAAUTG01. The sequence goes on from CALDYY010000067.1 coordinate 42,773, forward strand.
TGTTGATTTCAGCATTGATAGTCAACGCAATAAAGGCATCCATATTTTTTAAGCCCTCTTCAATTAATGCTTCTGTATTACTTGGATCGGCATTGATAACCAGTGTACTAGGTAAATGGTCGGCTAGGAACTTGCAGCGGTCTTTACTTGATTCTACAAGTATAACATTGTAATCTTCTTCCAATATTTTAGCGGTTTCATAAGCAATTCCCGTGCCACCAATAATCATAATATCTTTGATAGTCTTCTTGGAAGCGCCTACAAATTCTTCTAAATGACAAATTTTTTGGCTGGGGGTAATGAAATAAACATGGTCATTTCTATGCAACTGTGTGTTGCCTCTCGGTATAATGGTCTGACTACCACGTAAAATAGCAATTGGGCGGTAGTTGTTGCGTGAGGTATCTTGATAAACTTCGGCTAATTTTTGATTTAAAATAGTAGAGTTGCCATTCAAGGTAACCCCAACTAAAGAGATTTTTCCTTCCTCAAATTCAAAAACATCCGTGAAGGTACACTGCGCTACAAGGCGTTTTATTTCTTCAGCCGCCAGCAAACTAGGAGAAATTAGAGCATCAATACCTAAAGATTGAAACATTTTAAGTTGCTCGGGCATTAGAAACTCTGAATTTTTAACACGAGCAATACATTGTTTTGCGCCTAATTGCTTTGCTAAGATGGCAGTTATTAAATTATTTTTCTCAGAAGTGGTTACTGCGATTACTAACTGTGCGTTTTCTATATCTGCATTTTTCAATACTTCAATAGAAGCAGAATCGCCTTCTAATGTCAATACATCTAAATGAGTAGAGGCGTAGCTTAACACATCTTTGCTATTGTCAATTAGGACAATATCTTTATTTTCAAATGCTAGCAACTCTGCAATATGGAAACCGACATCTCCTGCTCCCGCAATTACGATTTTCATTTTATTCGATTAAGATTTAATCAGCGTTATAAAACTAGATAATGTTCTTTAAAGTTCAATAAGGCTCATTTCACATTACAAATATCGAACTAACTTACTCATTTTATAATAATCGGTGTAATTTATTCTTCTGCTTTGCTCAACTTTGAGTTCGATACAATGTTTGTTTTAATAGATTTATTCTAAACAAGAAATAAAATTAATCATGGAAAATACTGTTGTTAAAAGTCCAGTAATGCTTTATACAGAGCAAACACCAAATCCTGAGTCCTTAAAATTTGTTACCAACAGAATGTTATTTAAGGGAACTGCTGACTATAGAGAAGAAAATTTGGCTAGAGAATGGTCTCCTTTGGCTTCTGCTTTGTTTGACTTTCCTTACGTGAAAGGGGTTTACATCTGCAACAATTTTGTAACCGTAACTAAAGAATTTAACTACGGTTGGGATGACATTAAGTTGAAAATCAAGGATTTTATTAAAAATTATATTGAAGAAGGTGGCGAAATTGTCAAAGAAGGTTTTGAAGAAGCCATGAAGCAGTTGGAGGAATCCAGAGGGGCAAGCTATCAATATAGCGAAGACGAAGTAGAAACGGTCAAAAAAATCAAGGATTTAATTGATACTTATGTAAAACCAGCCGTAGAAATGGATGGTGGTAATATTGAGTTCAAATCCTTTAAAGAGGGTATTGTGAATGTAATTTTGCAGGGTTCTTGCAGTGGCTGTCCATCCTCGACGGTAACCTTGAAAGCAGGTATTGAGGGAATGCTAAAACGCATGGTGCCAGAAGTGAAGGAAGTAGTTTCTGAAATGGGATAAAATCCTTTAATTCATTGGGTTGTTGAAGCCTTTGTAAGGCTTCAACAATTATCGAAAAACCGAACAGCATGACAAACGATTATACCAATACATTTCACGAATTATTACTCAACGAAACAAAAAGAAGGCTTTTTGAGGAAGGTGTTACTCGAATTGAGAAATGTCTAAACATGCTCAATGAGCAGCAAATTTGGTATCGCCCAAATGAGCAAAGCAATAGCATAGGTAATTTGGTCCTACATCTTTGTGGCAATGTGCGACAATGGATTGTTTCTGGCTTAGGTAATGCAGCGGATACTCGTCAGCGTCAATTAGAATTTGATGAACAAGGACCAATATCTACCTCCGCTTTATTAGAGCGCTTGCACCAAGTAATGGCAGAGGTAGAAATGGTATTAATGCAATTAACTCCCGACGATTTACTGCAAGGAAAAAACATACAAGGTTTTCAGGAAACAGGTTTGAGCGTATTGGTACATGTAGTAGAGCATTTTTCCTATCATGTCGGGCAAATTACTTACATTACTAAATGGTTGACCAATCAATCCACTGATTACTATGGTGGTCTGAATTTGGAAATTAAGAATCAACTTTAATAGAAGGCGACCAGCGTAATACATCGTTCCAACCTTGACTAAAGGTTTCATGCCCTAGCAAGCATTTCATGTGTTTGTCATTGCGAATCGGTTGGTTAGGTAGTTTATCATTTAACCAAAGATTGGTGAAATGTTCTAATAGTTCAACATCCTTTAAATCAGTAGCATCGAAATCTAGTTTTGTCAGTTGCTCAAATTCAGTAGCTGTCAATCCTTCGGGAATTGTCCAAGTCAGTTTGTCCTTTATACTCATTAAATTAGGTTGTAGCATCGGATTTAACCGAACAAAGTTTTGGCTGCGCACAGGCAAATCTGGGTACATAATGGCGTATGACATATAAGTAGCTGCATCTGGCGGGTCACCAAGTATTGCTGTTGTCATTTTCAATACATCGTTCACAAAAGAAGGGGAAATATTTTTTTCTATCAAGAAATCATGAGTAGTATGCAAATTATCCTTAAGTGGCAAGGAAATATGACCTGTACCAATTGAAAGCACCTGAATATCGTTTAATGATACACCATTGGTAACAGTTTCGACAATAGCGGAAAGTATAGGATTGTTGTAACCGCCCACTGCCCCATCCCAGTATCTATCAGATTCACCACTATCTGGTGTATTGTAGTCTAGCAAAGCGGGTTCATCGAAATAGTTGATTGGTGCATTGGTGCTGGTATGAATTGCCTGTGTAAGTGTAATGTCGCTTTTACTTATTTGCTCTGAAGAATTGTCATAGGCTGAGTATATGGTAACCGTCCTAGATTTGCTGTGGGTATCGGAGCGAAAAAACTTAGAGCGATTTCTGTTATAGTCAAAAGCAACAATTAGAAAATGAGTAGGGCGTTCACCACCTATTAGGGCAGGCACTTCGTACATGGGGATGCTACTTACCTGAGGCAAGAGTTTCAAAAAAGTATCGTACTTGCGACGAGTAGAGTAACGAGGTCCTACACCGCCTAGTCGAGTAATTCTATCGAAAAAGCGACGTTCTCCAAAATTAAGTTTAGAATAAATGCTGTTGAGAATACTAGGGTCTTTAAAAAATTGCTCTAACTCGGAGGGACGATAGTTCTCTGCTAACCCTGCTGCCACAATACTTCCTCCAGAGTTGGCAGCGACTAAATCAAATTTCTGTAGGATTTCTCTACCTGGTAAATCACCAAAAATATGCTTTAATGTTTTAATTTGGATGATAGACCAAGAGCCTCCGCCGTCCATAGAAAGTATTCGATAGGGTGTATTCATTTAGTTTTTACTTCTTTTTATCCTAAAATTAAATCAGCTTTAAAACGAAATAAACACGCAACAGTTTCCTTTATCAAATGCTTATATATTTAGCAGTAAGCCATAATAGGACACCGCTGCGTAAAGTCCAAAGTATAGTTCTTATCCAATTTGTTTGCACGAGTTGCCGATGCGCTATTGCATCAAAGGATTGACTGAGTTTGTTGTGCAAAGGTACTTGGAGGGCAAAGGTAGAAAGCCAAATGAGCAATAGCATCGTAAACGCAATCCATAAAGGAGTTGTAGGAATATCATTAGGAAAAAGCACTAGCGCGCCACCCGTTGCTATTTCGAGCATCATCACGGGCAACACTATCCACGTAATCGTTTGCGTGTGGCGAGCTTCGTAATCCAAAAAAAAGGCTTCTCCTACGCCGTCCATTAAAGGATAGTGCACAATTTGTACCATCCAAATAAGCCCCGCCATAAAAACAGTGGCAAATAAATGTGCTAAAAAAATGTAAGACATCATCTCGTTTTTGCAGCCAACAAGACTAGTTTAAAATAGTTCAGTATTATCGTTTTAGCACTTCCCAGAAGTCTGCTTCACACGCCTTTTCGTCAACTAAATTTTGCTTTTTTTGTTAATTGTAGAATTGTAAACCAAAAAAAGCAAACTTGTAAGTTCTATTTTTGTTTTATTAATCATTGTAGAAATTAATTTTAATCGCTTACAGTGAATAGCAAAAGATATTTTCCATGCAGCAGTTAAGAAAGCTCTAGTTCACGATGGATGGACTATCACACATGATCCGTATGTTGTGAGGACACTGGGTACTAATGCAAGCATTGATCTGGGTGCAGAACAGTTAATTGGAGCAAATAACGATAGTACAATCATTGCAATCGAAATAAAAAGTTTTATCGGGCCTTCTCTCGTATATGATTTTCACTTGGCACTTGGTCAGTATATGAACTATAAGCGTGCTTCATTGCAAAATGATCCTGAACGGTTATTATACTTGGCAGTAACAAATTCAGTTTATGAAATCTTTTTTCTAAAGCCAGATGTGATGGATGCTGTGCAAACGTTTCAACTTAATCTGATTGTGTTTGATGATGCTACGGAAAAAATAGTACATTGGTTAATTCAATAGAGTTCTTGCGAAAGTTCTTTAGCTGACTTTTGTAAACTATTTTTTGCCTTATTTGGAAAGGGATTTTCAATAGGTTAAGGTAATAAAAGCTACCTTCGAAAGAAGTCTAATAGATAAACATTCTGAACTATGGAAAAAATAAAAACATATCAAAACATTATTTTAAGCATTCTTGAAGAATATGCTACTTATAAGCCTGTTAATATGGACGAAGTAGAACAACAAATTATTGCAGATACTCAACGTAATCATTTTCAGTTGATTAGTATTGGTTGGTTTAAAGACCGCTTCATACACGATACTATTTTTCATTTTGATATTAAATCAAATGGGAAAATATGGATTCAAGCGAATTGGACAGATACAGATATAGCAGCTATTTTGGTAGAGCGCGGCGTTGCACCTAAAGATATTGTACTTGGTTTTCAACTTCCTCGTTTTAGACGCTTTACAGGATATGCAGAAGCATGAATTAAAAAATACTAACCAAAAATAAATCCATTCACTGCACTCAAAAATTTCCAAATTAGCCAGCCTGTTAAAAAAAGAATGCTGCCCAATACCAAAAGAACAATAAGCACTGCTCGCCATGCACTGCCTTGATATTTGCCTTCCTGATAATGTGCTTTGAGTAGCTTGAGGTTGCGTTGGTTGGATTTGTAGCCCAAATCAAAAAGATCACCTATGATAGGTACAACGCCTACTACGCTATCTAGCAAAATATTGCCCAACATTTTAGCAACAACACGCCCACTCACGCCATGTTTTGCCATGAAAACGACTAAAAATCCTGAACATCCAAAAGTAATTAGGTCGCCACCATAAGGCACTAGTCCAACAATAAAATCTGCACCAAAACGCACTTTGGTAAAAGGGATTCGGTACTTTGAGTCCATGAAGTCAGCAGCGTAATCGAGCCATTTGAATTGCGGTGTGGATTGCATAATTGAGCGATTGAATTTTTCTTGTTACGCAATATATTTCGTTTTTCTTTGACGTGTTAAACACATTCGGTAACTTTCGACATTAACTTATTTTTTTCAATGAAGTATTGGTTATTCCAAGCAAATCCTAAAGTATTCAGATTGAAAGAGGCATTGGCATCAGAAGCATTGTCCTCTTTTGCGGTGAAAGCACATCAACAGAACATTAGCCAAGGCGACAAAATTATCCTTTGGCAAACAGGCAAAAGGCAAGGCGTGTATGCGCTGGCTACGGCTACTTCGGCGGTAGATTTTTTTGATATTGTTCCTTCCGAGCGTCCTTTTTTTCAGGTAGTACCACCTAGAACCAAGCGCGTGCAGTTGCAAATAGAGTACAATTTATGGAACAAACCTATCACCAAAGAACTTTTACCCGATGGCAAACCTTTTGAGCGTTTTTATGCAGGTTTGCCGAAAACAAACTATCAAGCCACACAAGAACAATACGAGGCAATCCTCAATCTTATCCAGCAGTTGGATATTGCTGAAGAACCTATCTTAGAGTATGGCTATCAACCTATTTTGCAATTTCCACTTAACCAAATTTTATATGGACCGCCAGGAACAGGCAAGACCTATCAAGCCATCAATCACGCCCTTGCCATTCTAGAAAACAGAACATTGGAAGAATTGGCGTTGGAGGAGCGCGTTTCCTTACGTGAGCGATTTGACTACTATCTCAAGCGCGGCGCAATAGGTTTTGTAACCTTTCATGCTGCTTTTAGTTACGAAGATTTTGTGGAAGGTATAAAACCTGAAATGCAAAATGGACAAATGATGTTTAACATACAGGACGGTATTTTTAAGCAAATGGTACAACTTGCGGAGGAAGGCTGGGAAGACGGCAACCGCTATGTGCTTATCATTGACGAAATCAATAGAGGAAACATCGCTAGTATTTTTGGGGAATTAATTACGCTGCTGGAGGAAGACAAACGAATGGAATCCAGAGAAGCATTGACGACTACGCTACCTTACTCCAAAACTACATTTTCTGTACCGCCTAATTTATTCATCATTGGCACAATGAATACGGCAGATAAGAGTATAGTAAGCCTAGATATTGCTTTGCGACGCCGCTTCACTTTTCGCGAAGTGCCTCCGCAACCAACTTTGCTGCACCATCAATCGGTGTTGGCAGGGGTGAATTTAACAGAATTACTTCATGCGTTGAATGCTCGCATTACGCTACTTTTGGATGAAGACCATTGCATTGGTCATGCTTATTTTTATGATGTTTCCACTTTGGACGACCTTCGGGAATTGTTTGCTTATCGCATTATTCCGTTGTTGAGAGAATATTTTTTAGACGACCTAGCTAAAGTGCAATGGATATTGGGTAATGAATTTGTATCGGAAACCAATAATTTAAAAAAGTATTTATTGCCAAGTGCTATGGAAACAAGCATAGAATGGTACGACAAAAAAAGCTATGCCCTTACGCCTATGGAGTCATGGACAGAAAAGACATTTATTCGATTGTATCACCCAAATTACAGCTAATGAACTTGGAAAAAGCACAATCAGCATTACAACATTATTTCGGTTATACCTCGTTCCGACCGATGCAACAGGAAGTGGTTAAATCGCTTTACCAAGGCAAAGATGTGTTGTTGCTGATGCCAACTGGAGGAGGCAAATCCATTTGTTTCCAGATTCCCGCTATTACAATGGAGGGGGTCGGCGTTGTCGTTTCTCCACTCATTGCATTGATGCAAGACCAAGTTAATAACCTGAAAAGCAATGGTATCAATGCAACTTTCCTCAACAGTACCCAAACTGCCACAGAGCAAAGATTAGTGGAAGAAGGCATTTACGATGGGAAATACGACTTAGTGTATGTTTCGCCAGAAAAAGTAGTTTCTCAAGATTTTTCTGCGCTACTTTCCAGAATAAAAGTTTGCCTTTTTGCTATTGACGAGGCACATTGCATTTCTTCGTGGGGGCATGATTTTCGACCAGAATATGCTCAACTCAAATTTTTAAAGCAGCATTATCCACAAATTCCTATCATTGCTTGCACTGCCACAGCAGACCAAGTCACGAGAAGGGACATTATTGCACAACTTCAACTGCCGTCGCCCAATGTGTTTGTTGCCTCTTTTGACCGTCCAAATTTGCGTTTGGAAGTGCGTTCAGGTACTCGTCGTTTTGAGCAAATTGTGAATTTTCTTGTTGAGCATCCTAACCAATCAGGAATTATTTACTGCCTTAGCCGAAAAAGTACCGAAACCGTTGCCAATAAATTAATCGAAAAAGGGTTTTCGGCGGCTGCCTATCATGCAGGAATGTCGGCACAGGAGCGTCATCGGGTGCAAACGGCATTTACAAAAGACGAAACACCAATCATTTGTGCCACTATTGCTTTTGGAATGGGTATTGATAAATCCAATGTTCGTTGGGTGATTCACTATAATATGCCCAAAAATATCGAAGGGTTTTATCAAGAAATTGGTCGGTCGGGCAGAGATGGTGCCGCAGCAAACACTTTGCTATTTTATAGCTTGAATGATGTAATGACTTGGCGAGAAATCATTGAAAACAGCGAACAGCGTGAGATTTGGCTAGCTAAACTTAGTCGAATGCAGCAATATGCGACTTCGATGTTTTGTAGAAGAAAAGTGCTACTCAGCTACTTTAATGAAGATTGGCGAAGCAACTGTGGTAATTGCGACGTATGTGACAACCCTCCAAATTACTTTGATGGTACAGTTATTGCACAAAAAGCACTTTCTGCCATTTACAGAGCTAAAGAGCAAATTGGGATAAATTTGTTAATTGACGTTTTGCGAGGCTCAAAACGAAAAGAGATATTTGAGCAACAACTTCACGAAATCAAAACTTATGGTGCAGGTGCGGATTTGAGCTTCGAGGAGTGGCGTTACTATTTGGAACAAATGCTAGAACAAGGCTATATTGACATTGCCCACGATGATAAAAACAAGGTAAAACTTACGAAATTAAGCCACGATGTGTTGTTTCAACAGGTAAAAGTACAGTTGGTGAAAATGAGAACAGCGCAAGAGCGTAAGGAAATGGAAAAGGAAAAAGCGAGCAAAGAGGCAGCGGCTGTTCGACATAGGGTACGCGACGATTTGTTTGAATATTTGCGCAATCTTCGACGACAACTGGCACAACTGGAAGGAATGCCACCTTACCTTATTTTTTCAGATGCCACTTTGGAAGAAATGGCTGCCATGAAACCCATCACGGAAGCCGACATGAAAGCCGTAGCTGGAGTAGGCGCATTGAAGTGGCAAAAATATGGCTTGCAATTCCTAGATGCTGTTAAGCAATATTGTAAGGAAAACAATATCACTCCGCCCGAAAGACGTTCTGCGCCGAAACCTTCGTCAGCAGAAACAATAGATAGAATATCCACTTTTCAAATGACTTACCAACTGTTGAAAGAAGGTTTATCTTTGGAAGAAATCGCTGAACAGCGCAATTTGAAAGTTGGAACAATAACAGGACATTTGCTAAAATTAAAAAATGAAGGAAAAGACATTGACTTTTCTCCATTCGTATCACCTGATATTCAGCAAAAAATAATTGATATATTACCAACATTACCTTCACCACCGAGCCAAAAAGATATTTTTTTAGCATTGAACGAAGAAGTGCCTTATTATAAAATTATGCTAACTTTGGCTATAAAAGCATTGCAAGAATAGATATTATGCTAGAAAACTGGTTACAACCTACGGATTTTATAAAGAAAAATTATAATGAAGACCAAATTGGGGGAAATACTCAATTTTATAACAAGAAATTTCCTAACCTAGAAAATATGCAAATAGCCATTATCGGACTTACAGAAGAAGAGGCAAATGGAGTAAGAATACATTTTTATCCGCTTGCCCATCATTTTCCAAATTTAAAAATAGCTGATTTAGGAAATGCAAGAAAAACAGATACCAATTTTTTAATTCCATTATTAAAAGAATTGCTTCAAAGTCAGATTTTTCCTATTTTAATTGGCAATGATTTAAGCCTGATTAAAGCACAACAGCAAGCCCATAAGCAAAGTGTTAAAAGCCCGCGCAACTGGGTGAGTATAGACGACCGTGTGCGCTATGATGCCAATTTTAAAACAGGTTTTTGCCAAATTATAGGTAGCCAAATTCATTTTTCTTCTCCTTCCGAAGTAACTAAAGTAGAGCAAAAAGGTTGGGATTACTTGAGTTTGGGTAAAGCTCGTAGCGATTTAAAACAGGTAGAGCCTTTATTGAGAGATGCTGATTTTTTAACCATTAATGTAGCCGCCATGAAAGCTATTGAAGCACCAGCACAAACGGCTTCTTCGCCTAATGGATTTTGGTTGGAAGAAATTTGTCAACTCGCACGCTATGCAGGTATGAGCGATAAATTGGCTTCTTTAGGCATTTACGGTTTCAAAGTTGAAGGTGCTCCCGACCGCTTGACGACTCAATCCGTAGCCCAAATTATTTGGTATGCTTTGGATGGGTTCTATAATCGCAAGCAAGATTATCCTTTCCGAAAAAATAATTTAATGGAATATACAGTTGCAGTCAAAGATCATAATATAGAAATTACTTTTTGGAAAAGTATGACCACCGCACGTTGGTGGTTACAACTGCCTCATAAAAAGACCAATGTGCATCTCATTCCTTGTGCTTATGAAGATTATAAATTGGCAGCTAATGGTGAAATTTCAGACCGCCTAATGACTATCTTACGGCGATTTGAATAATATGTAATAGAAAATTTTGTAGCTATTTTAAAAAGCATTACTTTGCTAAGCTAAACCAATTAAAATATAATTAAATATGCTACTAGAAATTAATGCACAAACACCAGACAAAAGAAAAATAGAACAAGCAGCAGAAGTGCTCCGAGCAGGCGGTGTCATTATTTATCCTACTGATACAGTGTATGGTATCGGTTGCGATATTTTCAATCAAGATGCCGTGCAGAAGGTCTGTAAATTGCGTGGGCTTGACCCCGCCAAAGCCAATTTATCCTTTATTTGCAAGGATATTAGCCAAGTTGCCGAATATACTGCACCTATAGATAATGACATTTTCAGATTGATGAAACATAATTTGCCAGGTGCATTTACTTTTATCCTACAATCGAATAATTCAGTTCCAAAGCTATTTAAAAATAAAAAAAGAACCATTGGCATTCGCATTCCAGATAATGCTATTATTGTTGCCTTGGTGGAAGCACTAGGTCGCCCTATTTTGACGACTTCCTTAAAATCGGACGATGAAATATTAGAATATTTTACTGATCCAATAGATATTTATAATGATTTTGAAAAATTAGTTGATTTAGTAATTGATGGAGGTATTGGCAAGAATGTTCCTTCTACTATTATAGATTGTACTATCAATCCACCAGAGTTACTAAGATTAGGCGCTGGCGTATTGAAATAGTAATCAAAAAAAACTTACTTGATTTTAAAATCAAGTAAGTTTTTTTTGATTTTAAAATAGCTATTTCATTATTAAAAAATTAAATATTCAATCACTCTTTCTTTTGCTGAAAATGGAGCTAATTCATTTAATCCCAAATGATGAATTGCCAATGTGATATATTCTGATTCGGTGCAGACCTTACCATTAGCATAAAACTTTCCAGCATCCAGTAAAGCGGTAAGTGGCACTAAACCAATGAGTTCTGAGCCAGTTACGCTTATACCTTTGGCTTCTGCACTTGCTTTGCAGGCTTCAAAAGCATGGTGCATGCCTGTAACAGAAAAATCGGTTAAATTCATCGAAACTTGCGCTTTCCCATATTCCTTGATGTACCAACCAATAGCCTTCACACATTTTAGCTGCCCTTGCATACGAATGCCATTTATTATTTGCCCACTTTCCCTAATTTCAGCAGCAATTTGATGCGCTACCTCCACAGAAGTAGTATTCAAGTTAACATTATAAGCAATCAAAAAAGGTCTTGCACCAATCACCGTAGCGCCTGATGTTGCATTGAACGCATCACCAAAATCGGGCTGCCATTTGGGTTGTTCCATCTTCTGTTTCAATCCTTCGTACTCCCCTTTTCTAATCGCTGCCAGATTTTTTCGATGCGGCGCAGTGGCTGCTGCCTCATACAAGAAAACGGGAATGTTTAATTCTGTTGCCACCCTTTGCCCTAATATCTTTGCCCAAACCACTACTTGCACCAAAGAAATGTTGCGGATAGGCACTAAGGGACACACATCCGTTGCACCCACACGCGGATGTTCGCCCTTATGCTGGCGCATATCAATCAGCGCACTTGCTTCTTTAATTCCTCTGAAAGCTCCCTCCACCACTGCTTCAGGCGCACCTGCAAACGTAACCACCGTTCGATTCGCTGCCGCCCCAATGTCCACATGAAGCAATTGCAAACCCTCCACACTTTTTATTGCCGCCACAATGGCTTCAATGGTTGCTAGATTTCTGCCCTCACTAAAGTTTGGTACACATTCAATTAATGTGTTTTGCATTTGTTTTGATATTTGATGTTTTAATATCAATCAAAAATATCAAATAAACATAAACAATTTATTCATCAAATTTGAGGATTAAGAAAATACGGGATGAACCGATGTTGGTATTGAATTAGGCTAAAGCCTCGTAAATTATTTTACCAAAAAAAATATCATCTTTGCGGGGAAACAAAAGTGGAGGAGTAATTGATGAAACCGTCTATACCAAAAGGAACGCGCGATTTTACGCCGGAGCAGGTCATTAGGAGGAACTATATTTTTGACACCATCAAGCAGGTATTTATCAAATATGGCTATCAGCCGATTGAAACGCCAGTGATGGAAAATTTGGCGACCCTCACGGGGAAATATGGGGAGGAAGGCGATAAATTGCTGTTTAAAGTGCTGAACAATGGCGACTTTCTGGCAAAGGCAGATGAAGCAGCACTAGCGGCAAAGGATTCAAGTGGGTTGATTCCTTCGATTGCCAAGCGAGGCTTGCGCTATGATTTGACCGTGCCTTTTGCTCGATTCGTGGTGATGAACCAAAATGAGATTGCTTTTCCGTTTAAACGCTATCAGATTCAACCCGTTTGGCGAGCGGATCGTCCGCAAAAAGGTCGCTATCAGGAATTTTATCAGTGCGATGTGGATGTCGTTGGCTCGGATTCGTTGGTTTATGAAGCAGAGTTGATTCAAATTTACGATGAAGTGTTTACTCAATTGGGTATTGCCGTAGAGATAAAACTCAACAACCGCAAGGTATTGAACGGACTTGCAGAGGCAGCAGGTATCCCCAACCAGTTCATGGATATGACCATTGCCATAGATAAGTTGGATAAAATTGGAATGGAAGGGGTGCGCAAGGAAATGCTGGAAAAAGGCATTCCTGAAACAGCTATGGCTATCATTGAAAAGGTATTGAATATCAAGACTATCGCTGAGTTGAAACCACTATTTGCGCAAAGCGAAACGGGACTAAAAGGCGTAGCGGAATTGACGACTATTCTCGATTTCTTGGAAGGACAACCCTTGCAAAATAATATTTCGTTTGACATCACTTTAGCTAGAGGCTTGAATTACTACACAGGTTGTATTTTCGAGGTGAAAGCCAGCGCCACCCACTATCCAAAATTGCGTATGGGCAGCATTGGCGGTGGTGGGAGATACGCGGACTTGACCAGTGTGTTTGGGCTAAATAACGTTTCTGGTGTTGGTATTTCCTTTGGTGCGGAGCGTATTTATGATGTGATGGAAGAGTTGCAACTTTTCGCAACTTCGATGGCGCAAAGTTTGCAGGTGCTATTGATGGCACTGGACGAAACAGCGTTGAAGTATGCCTTTCAAAAGTTAGGTCAGTTGCGCAAAGCCAATATCAATGCAGACCTTTATCCCGAACCCACCAAAATGAAAAAGCAAATGAAATATGCCAATGCACGCCAAGTACCTTATGTGCTGCTCATCGGGAGTGAAGAAATGAATACGGGTTTGCTGTCGCTCAAAAACATGGAAAGTGGCGAGCAGCAAAAATTAAGCATAGAAGATATTGTACAAAAATTGAGTATGCCATAAAATTAAGTTTGATGACGAATAGAGAACCATGAGTTAAATGTTTCATAGTGAATGAGTTGTGAGAGTAGATAAATGCTTTAATTACTAAAAATCATTTCAAGTTGAAAACCTATACTTCTTTATCGCAGATTCAAGCTGACTTACAAGCGAAGCAAATCACCTTGCCTGATTTGATAGCACATTATTTAGAAAAAATAGAAAAGACTAAACATCTCAATATCTACATTGAAGTCTTTGCGGAAGAAGCCTTAGCAAGAGCCAAAGCATTACAACAAAAGCCTGAAAATGAGCGAGGTAAATTGTTTGGTATGGTGCTAGGCATCAAAGATGTGCTTTGCTATGCAGGTCATGCGGTAACGGCATCCTCAAAGATATTGGAGGGTTTCGTTTCGCCCTATTCTGCCACAGCGATTGAGCGATTGTTGGCGGAAGATGCTATCATTATTGGCAGAACTAACTGTGATGAATTTGCAATGGGGTCAACGAATGAAAGTTCGTACTATGGCGTTACGCGCAATGCTGCTGACCCTGATAAAGTTCCCGGCGGCTCATCTGGAGCTTCGGCGGTAGCAGTGCAAGCGCATACTTGCTTGGCAGCATTGGGTTCTGATACAGGCGGTTCGGTGCGTCAGCCCGCAGCCTTATGTGGCGTGGTAGGCTTTAAGCCTTCCTATGGTAGAATTTCTCGCTACGGATTGATTGCTTATGGTTCATCGTTTGACCAAATTGGTACGTTGAGCCATAGTGTGGAAGATGCTGCACTGTTGCTAGAAGTGATGGCAGGTGCAGATGAATTTGACAGCACGGTCAGTCAACTGCCTGTTCCTGCTTACACATCGGCATTGAGTTTTGAGGGAAAAGCTAAAATTGCTTATTTTAAATCGGCATTAGGACATGAAAAAATGGATGCTGAAGTGAAATCACAAACTTTTCAATTCATCCAACAGCTTGAACAACAAGGACATGAAGTAACAGCGATTGATTTTGATTACTTGGATTACATCATTCCTGCTTACTATGTTTTGACAACGGCGGAAGCCTCGTCCAATCTTTCTCGTTATGACGGTGTGCGCTATGGCTACCGCAGCCCCAACGCTACAAACCTTTATGAAACCTACACCAAAACACGCTCTGAAGGATTTGGCATAGAAGTACAACGACGCATTATGCTGGGCACATTTGTATTAAGTGCAGGTTATTACGATGCTTACTACACTAAAGCACAACAAGTTAGACAACTCATTTGGCAACGCACAAAGTCCATTTTTGAAACCTACGATTTTATCCTTATGCCTGCTACGCCCACGCCCGCATGGGAAATTGGCAAATTGAAAGATGACCCAGTAGAAATGTACCTATCCGATATTTTTACAGTGCACGCCAACATGGTAGGTATCCCAGCGATTGCGCTGCCATTGGGCAACAACAAAGAAGGACTACCGATTGGGGTACAGTTGATGGCAAACCGCTTTGAAGAGGCTAAACTATTAGGTTTTTCGCAGGAAGTACATAGCAAAAAAAGTGCTGTATAAAATAAATAAACTTTACAGCACTTGCTGCTTTTATATTCCTTCCTCTCTGTAAATCAATAAAGGCGTTTCCGTATGCAGCACCATGTGTTTTGTTGCGCTTTTGCGAAACATTCTCTCAATTAAACCTCGATTAGGGGCGTGCATCACCAGTAAATCCATATCGTGTGTGTGCAAGAAATTTTCAAGATTTTCTGTGACATCATTTCCTGAACTTACATGGAACGTAATGTCCAAATCAGGTGCATTTTGTGCTAGAAAGCCGCTTAAATCTTCTAAAGAAAGATTGGTTTTCACACCTTTATCTACATGCAAAATGTGGTATTCGGGTTGGAATTTTTGCAATAATCGCATCACATTCCAAATATGAAAAGCACTAGCCTCAGAAAAATCAGTGGCATAAAGCACCTTTTTCATTTCATGAAATACTACTTTTTCGGGAATGACCAATACGTGGCAAGGAGCGTTACCAATGACATCTGTAGTAACACTACCAAAAAAACGCTCTAGCGCATTGTGGGTTTCTTTTGTTCCCATAATAATTAAATCTGCCTCCATTTCCTTAGCTACATTGCGGATGAGAATGGTCGGACCTCCGATTTCGATTTTTGTATTAGAAATGGGAACTTGTTTGAGTTTTTCCCCAACTTGTGCTAATCCGAAATTGATAAATGCTTGTATGGCTTCCTCGCTGGCAGCAATTTTGGTTTGTGTAATACTTGCCGACATCACGGGAATGTCAATACCTTCATATTCTGGATGCACTACATTAAGCAACTGTATAGACGCATTATGCAAATCAGCAAATTGCAAAGCATAGCGAAACGCATTTTGAGCGGTTGGCGAAAAATCGGTTGGAAATAGAATTTTCTTGATTTCTTTCATAGTTGGTTAGTTTTTTATTGCAATTTATGCGGAAGTTAAGGGGATTAAATTTACCAAAATCAAACAATTCACTGATTTTTGTCATTTAAGATGTAGAATGTTAGAGGAACTTATGCTTTTTAGTAATTATTCTAGTGAAAAGTCTTTTATTTTGTAAAGCCTTCATCAAGTCATGTTTCATTTTGGACAGCAAATCGAAAAAACATCAATTTTTTGATTTTAAATAATTTATCCACTAATCAACTTTATTCATTCATGAGAAAAATAGCCGTTATTTCGCTAATTGTTTTAGCCATTGCCTTTGTTGCTGCTTGCAAAAAGGGCATGGTAGAATCCAACAATGTCAAAGGACATCCCATTTTAACTACTGCCCAGCTCACTAGAGCAGAAGGTAATTACAGCAACTATTGCTCCAGTTGTCATGGAGTGCAAATGCAAGCCTTCGTTGACCGCACTTGGAAATATGGTCAAACTAAAGCAGACATCATTAAAGCCGTTAAATATGGCTATCCAGATGGGGGAATGCCTGCTTACGAGGAAACCTTTACCGATGAGGAAATTGAAGAGTTGGCGGTTTACATCGTCGAGGGGCTTAAAACAATGGATCGCTACGCGTTTCAAGATAAGCCCATCACAAGCGATACTTTTGTAACAGCTTCTGTTACCTTCCGATTGGATACCGTAGCAACAGGAATGCAAAGCCCTTGGGGTATGACTTTTTTGCCGAATGGCGACTTGTTGGTAACAGAGAAGTTTGGTACACTTTTTCGAGTAAAACCAAATGGTGAGAAAACTGCTATTAAGGGTACGCCAGAAGTTAATTCCGAAGGTCAGGGTGGTTTGTTAGACATAGAATTACATCCTAAATTTACAGAAAACAATGTGATTTATCTTTCTTACTCAAAGATAAATAATGAAGATAAATCATTGGCAACCACAGCCATCATGCGTGCTAAATTGGATGGCGATAACTTAACAGAACAAAAAGATATTTTTGTAGCCTTACCTTATTTCAAAACACGCCACCACTACGGAAGTCGCTTAGAATTTGACCGCGAGGGCTATTTGTTTTTCTCGGTAGGCGATAGGGGTCGTCAGGATGAAAACCCGCAAAATTTAGGTAGCCACTGTGGTAAAATTCACCGTATCAACGATGATGGTACTATTCCAACAGATAATCCATTCGTGAATACACCTGGTGCGATGCCGTCTATTTATTCTTATGGACACCGAAACCCACAAGGCGTAGCCATGAACCCTATGACTGGTGAAATGTGGGCGCATGAACACGGGCCACGTGGAGGCGATGAATTAAATCGCATCAAAAAAGGAGCAAACTATGGCTGGCCTGTTATTTCTTACGGTATTAATTATAATGGCACCACCTTCACTAATATCACAGAAAAGGAAGGAATGGAACAACCGATTACTTACTGGGTGCCTTCCATTGCGCCTTGCGGTATGACTTTTGCAACAACCAATCGCTATGGTAAATGGGAAAATAATATATTACTAGGCTCTTTGCGCTACAAGTATTTGAATTTGTGTCGTTTAGACAATGAAAAAGTAAGTAGTCAAGAATTGCTTTTACAAAATATTGGTCGCATGAGAAGTGTAGAAGTTAGTCCAGATGGATACATCTACGTTTCTGTTGAAAATCCTGGAATAGTATATCGTTTACTTCCACTGGAAGGATAAGAATAACGGTATTACACTTTAACAGGTGTCTAAGAGTCTAAATTTTTGATTAACAAGGATTTAGGCTCTTTTATTTAATGTTTTGATTATTGTTGATTTAGAAATTAAAAATTTAAACAAGTTCTTAACATTAATTTTTAGCTACTCAAAACTAAATATTCATTTTATTCAAACGAAGATTTGGAAATAATTTTTATTCATCGTAATATTGCAATGTAATTAATTAACAAATGGGAGTTACTAGGACAGATTTATTTTCGGAGGCTCAAAATGAGATAGCATCGGTAGCTAAGGCTCTTGCGCACCCTGCAAGAATAGCGATTATTCAGTATTTGCTCAAAACAAATTCTTGTATCAATGGCGATTTAGTGCAGGAGTTGGGTCTGGCACAGGCGACGATTAGCCAACATTTGAGGGAACTAAAAGAAATTGGCATCATTCAGGGAACGATTGAGGGCGTGAGGGTAAATTATTGCATTTGCCCCGAAAAATGGCTAAGTATCCAACAACAATTCAATCAACTCTTTGGGCAGTACACTCTAGTTAGTAGTGCCTGTGGCGACGACGATAGTTGTTGTTAATCAATAGAAAACAATTTTTTTTATTTTAATCATCGTAAAATAGCAATATTATGAACATAAGAACAGAGCAAGAGTTAAAAGACATTGTTAGAGAAAAATATGACCAGATTGCCCATCAAGGGAAAGCAGAAAATGCATCGTCTTGCTGTGGTGCAACTACGTCCTCGAAGGAGGTTTATAACATTATGATGGACGATTATAGCACTTTGGAGGGATACGCTGAAGATGCGGATTTAGGTTTAGGTTGTGGCTTACCTACCCAATTTGCCAAGATTGCAAAGGGCGATACGGTTATTGACTTGGGGTCTGGAGCAGGTAATGACTGCTTTGTAGCACGTCATGAGGTAGGTGCTGAGGGAAAGGTCATTGGTATTGATTTCACGCCATCCATGATTAAAAAAGCTAGAGAAAATGCAGAAAAAATGGGGTATAATAATGTCGAGTTCAGAGAAGGCGATATTGAAAATATGCCCGTAAGCGACAACGTGGCAGATGTGGTGGTAAGTAACTGCGTGCTAAATTTGTTGCCGAATAAAGACCGAATCTTCAAAGAAATTCATCGCGTGTTGAAGCCAGGCGGTCACTTTAGCATCTCTGATGTGGTACTTGTGGGTGAATTGCCTGAAACGTTGCGCCAAGATGCGGAAATGTA
This sequence comes from uncultured Saprospiraceae bacterium, assembly GCA_937944245.1. Taxonomy (GTDB): domain Bacteria; phylum Bacteroidota; class Bacteroidia; order Chitinophagales; family Saprospiraceae; genus JAAUTG01. Next base: position 61,841 of record CALDYY010000067.1, read on the forward strand.
TGCAGGCTGTGTGGCAGGTGCTATTCAAAAAACGGAATACTTACGGCTTATTCAAGAAGCGGGATTTGTGAATGTGGAAGTACAAAAGGAAAAAGTCATCGTTTTGCCTGATGATATTTTGGAGCGTTACCTTTCTTCAGCGGAAATAAACGCATTTAAAAATAGCCAAATGGGGATTTTTAGCATTACAGTTTTTGCAGAAAAAGCAGGAGCAAAAGGCACTAAGCCAAAGCTAAAAATTTCTGAATTATCTCTATTAAATAACTGTGGAAGTGGCTCGAATTGCTGTTAATTTCGTGTAGTGCTTCCTTTTTATCTATCATTTTTTCATCAACATTATTATGAGTCAAACAACAAAAAAACTCAGTTTTCTTGATCAATATTTAACCTTGTGGATATTTCTAGCGATGGCACTAGGAATAGCCATAGGGTATTTTATACCTTCAAGTGCCGATTTTATCAATAGTTTCAGCAAGGGTTCGACTAATATTCCCATCGCTATCGGATTGATTTTAATGATGTATCCACCATTAGCAAAGGTTGATTATAAATTGTTGCCCCGAGTATTTAGAGATGTGAAAGTGCTTTCCATTTCTTTGCTTTTGAATTGGGTGATTGGTCCTTTACTCATGTTTGCTTTAGCACTTATTTTTCTGCGCGACTATCCAGAATACATGGTTGGCTTAATTTTGATTGGTCTAGCAAGATGTATCGCTATGGTGTTGGTGTGGAATGACTTGGCAGAGGGTAGTAGCGAGTACGGTGCTGGATTGGTGGCACTCAACAGTATTTTCCAAGTGTTTGCTTATAGTTTTTATGCTTGGTTGTTTATCACTAAATTGCCGCCGTTGTTCGGTTTTGAAGGTGCTATTGTAGATATTTCGATTGCGACTATTGCGGAAAGTGTAGCTATTTATTTGGGTATTCCATTTTTGGCAGGAATGTTGAGCCGATTTATTTTAGTAGCTATCAAAGGGGAAACTTGGTATAAAACTAAATTTTTACCGCTTATTTCACCCATTACCCTAGTGGCACTACTCTTTACGATTGTGGTGATGTTCTCCCTAAAAGGTGAACTTATTGTTGAAATTCCACTGGATGTATTGCGCATTGCTGTGCCATTGCTTATTTACTTTGCAATAATGTTCTTAATTGGATTCTTCATCACCAAAGCCACTGGTGCTACCTATGATAAAAATGCAGCCATTGCATTCACCGCTGCTGGAAATAATTTTGAACTAGCGATTGCTGTGGCGATTGCCATTTTTGGATTAAACTCTGGTCAAGCCTTTGTTGGTGTAATCGGACCGCTCGTGGAAGTGCCGGCGTTGATTATTTTAGTTCGGGTTGCTTTCTGGTTAAGGAAAAAATATTATAATACTCCATTGACTGTACCTAATTGATGATTATTTTTTGAGTGTGGGGAAATTAACAATAATGTTATTAATATAGTTAGTAAAAAGAAAATTTTTAATACGCTCTAAGGTTATATTGTAGCTTTAGAGCGCATTGAAATTACAAAAATGCTATACTTTAAACTAATGCGCTCCTATCTTTTCTTGTAATATTCTTTCTAGTTGGATGCCTCTGGAGCCTTTTATTAAAAAGGTAGTATTTTCAAATTGTTGTTGCTGAAACCATATTTTTAACTCCTCTACTTTTGAAAAATGCAAGTGAGTTCTATTTACTTTTTTAAATTCATTACCCACTAAAATAATTTGATTTAATGTGGCACGTTCTGCTTCTTTTAAGATTTCTCGATGTTCACTTTCGCTGTACTCGCCTAGTTCTAACATATCTCCTAAAATAGCAATTTTATAATGTGCTTCATAATGTGAAAAATAGTTGAGTGCAGCACGCATACTGGTAGGATTTGCGTTATAGGCATCAAGTATAAAAATATTACTTCCAATAGGTATAATTTGAGAGCGATTATTTTCTGGTACATATTGCTCAATAGCTGTTTTTATTTTTTGAGCAGGCACTTTAAAATACTGCCCTACAACGATAGCCGTCATTATATTATTAAAATTATAACGCCCCATCAAGTTACTTTCTGTAATGAATTTGTCTTCAAAATCGTTGGGGAATCTTGCTTTCACAAAAGGTGTTTCTGTTATCATTTCTACCTGATATAAAAAATGAGTGGCACTGCTAGGGCGTTGGCTGTAATTAATCACCCACTTACTAGGTTTTGCTAGTTCAGATAAGTAGGGTTCATCCTTATTGACGAATAATACTCCTTTTTTATGTTGTAAGTAGCGATATAGTTCTGATTTTGCTTTCTTTACCCCTTCTATACCGCCTACGTTGCCCATGTGCGCTTTGCCAATATTCGTAATAATGCCGTGTGTTGGTGCTGCTATGCGGCATAATTCATCAATTTCGCCTAGATGATTCATACCCATTTCTATAATGGCAACTTGAGTTTGGCGAGGCATACTTAGTAAAGTGAGCGGAACACCAATGTGATTATTCAAATTTCCTGTGGTTGCATGGGTAGGATAATGGCTACTCAAAACAGCATATAGTAATTCCTTTGTAGTGGTTTTTCCGTTGCTTCCTGTAATGGCAATCACAGGAATAGAAAATTGATGCCGATGGTAGGATGCTAATGCTTGCAAGGTTTTTAAGGTATCTTCAACAAGAATAAAACGCTCGTCGAGTTTCCATTTAGGGTCGCTGATGATGGCATAAGCTGCACCTTGTGCTATGGCTTGCTGCGCATATTGGTTGCCATCAAAATGCTCGCCTTTGAGCGCAAAAAAGATTGCACCTTGTGGAATTTTACGGCTATCGGTAGATACAATAGGATGTTGAAGGTATTTTTTATAAAGGTCTTGAATCAGCATAAACTAAAAATTTCAACCAATATAAGAGAATAAAAAAACCTGTTAAGAAAAATCTTGACAGGTTTTTTTGTTTTAGCACTGAAATGTTTCAACTTTCTACCTTTATTGGCATATTATTTTTCTGCTTGTCCGAAGTTAAACAACAAAGAGAAACGAAGCGTATTGTCCAGTGGGTTTCGTTGGTTAGTAGTTGGTACTAAATAAGAAAAGTTCAAACCAAAAATATTGTATTTCACACCAAAACCTACGGTTAAAAATTTTCTGTTGCCTTTTGTTTCATGCTCGCTATAATAACCTGCACGCACCGCAAACTGGTTATCATACCAATATTCAACACCAACAGAGTACATGAGTTCTCTAAACTCTCCTTTTGCACCTAGTTCATCATCGGAAAAAGAACTAAACATAGCTCTTATTGGTGATTGCTCGCGATAATCAGAAACTCCATTGCCGTTTGAATCCTGACAATTTTCTATGCAAGGTGTCGGCACTAATGCTTTATTAATATCGCCAGTGATAGTAAATTTGTTGTACTGGTCGAGATTCATTTCATAAGCCATTCCCAATCCAATATTGGCAGGTAAAAAGTCTCTAGTAGTGGAGTTGGTGTAAGTAATTTTTGAACCAATATTCGATACTGCAACCCCTGCGCGCAGTATATTGTCATTGTCTAATTCATTTTCGTAAGTGAAAGAAAAATCTGCTGCACCTGCTAAACCTGCTTCAATGATTTCTCCTGTTCCGTTTACGCGCTGACCAGCAGCAAGGTTGGAGTAGATGAATTTTGCTCCAATGGCTGCCGAAAAGTTATCGGATAACTTTCGAGAGTAAGCACCAGCTAACTCAAATTCATTAGGTCTTCCAGTTCCCAATGGCTCGCCATTGCTATCTGTAAAAGCGATACTTCCTAAGGAGAAGTAGCGTAGGCTCAACCCGATTGCTTGAAGCTCATCTAGCTTTTTATATCCAGAAAGATAGGCTAGGTAAACATCCTGTAAGCCCAATGCACGCAACCAAGGTGTGTAAGTGGCTGATATAGCAAAATCTTCCTTTGCAAAAGCTAATTTGGAAGGATTGAAGTGCATCGCATTCGCATCTGGCGATAGTGCAATACCTACATCTCCCATAGCGCCTGAGCGTGCATCAGGTGTAATACGCATGAAAAGCACTGCTGATTGTGGCGAATTAGGACACTTTGAGCCATCTGGTTGTACAAATTCATTGCCATTTCTAAGGCATTGTGCCGACGAAGACAATTGAAGAAAAACGAAAAAACTTAATAGTAGTAATACCCTTCTCATTGAGTTCACCAATGTTTAAATGTTCACAAAAATAATTTAATTTCTTTAGCCCGCATGATTATTGTCCCGACAATAATATTTGAAAGCACAATATTTAACACATTGGCTAAACCTTCACAATATAATTCTAGGTGTATTACTGCTGCATAGGCGAAAAAATAGTTTTTTAACTTATCCAATTCTAAATTAGGCGATTCGCCCTATCTTTTTCAATTTATCTAATCACAACAAGCTTTCCAGAACTACTGCTTAATAGCTCTCCTCTGCTCGTTTCAGCATTGATAGTGTAAATGTAAATACCTTTTTCCAAATTTTTTCCAGAATCTGTAATACCATCCCAAGCAATACAATTATTTATATTTACGCCGTTTCCTTGCGCAAGGATGCGTTCCTGTATCGTTTTTACTAATTTTCCGTCAATGCTATGAATCGTAATTTGCACATCTAAGGCTTGATTATTTAAGTTGTGCTGAAAAGCAAAACAAGTACCATCAGAAAGTGGATTGGGAAACGCCATAACGTTGCTAATCTTTGCTTGTGTTTGGTCTATGACCACAAACTCTGTGTAGGCTTCTGAAAAATTATTGGCTACATCCCAAGCCTTTACACGGATAGAGTGCCTGCCTGGACTTAAATTGCTCAATGGGAATCGCACTTCGCCACGTTGATAATTATCCAATGTTGATTTGTAAAAATCATTAAGCACAAAAGTATTTTGCGTATTGTCATCCAAAATAGCTTCTAAATCGTGTCCAATACTATTACCAACTACATTAATACCACTTTCATCGTACAACTTGATAATAAGCAAGGGATTAGCACTGGTTTGGTCGCCAGATTTAAAGTTTTCATTGTCCATGAACAGCTCAATTTCAGGACCTTTGTTATCTGCTAGTAAATTATCGCCTGCTCCACCAATAATGACCTTATCGTAATATCCACTAGCGTCGAGCATAGCGCGTTTATCTTGAGCGTAGTAACTAATCTTGCCTTGTCCGAATTGGAAATTAATGTCTTTTGGCACCACAAATTGAAATTTGAATCTACCTTGTTGTACACTCACTTTACCTTTAAAAATAGTATTTTTTTGCAGTGAAAAATCAAGGGGTTGACTCCTTGTATCTTGCCCAAGTGTGGTGTAAACAAAGGGCTTATCAAAAACCGTTGGTGTAAGTTCGCCGTTAAAACTTTCTATTCTTTTGCCATTTTCGTCTTGTATTTCGCCCTCAATTTCAACAATTTGTAAAGCGCGCAAAGTATCTATTGTAACCGTAGCATCTTTGCCATTTATTCGCGTGGTTGCTACGTTGTAAATAGGTAATGCCAAAGGTTGCGCTGGGTCTCCAAGTAAGGTGAATTTTCTTGAATTTTCTGACCTTCCTACACTAGAACTGTTTTTGGCACGCTGCATAATCTGCCCTAATGTTGGGCGTTTGCCATCAATTTTTTCTAACATTACATCAAAAACAGAGCGCACTAAAGCAGCGTTGGAACTGGCATACACTGCACGCACTGTTGTAAAAAGCGCAATGCCGCCACCATTAGGATTTAGTATAACTTCCTCACCACCAGTCACTTGATTGGGGTCGTCATACCCAGCAAAGGAGCAAGTTGCTGTGATGAATACAGGCAAGCGATTAAAATTGGTCCAGTTGCGGATGTCTCCTCTATTTTTGTCCAAAACACGCTCTTGTGCCCAACCTTGCGCACCGCCATGACCTAAATAATTCACCGCTAATGCTCCCTGAAAAATAGCTTGATTCAATGCTTCCGTTGCCAAAGGGAATCCAGCACCACCAGCCGTAGAAGTTCTCGGAAACGCATCGAAGTAAATTTTCTCTTGATTGAATTGGGCATAATTATTAGCCACCGTACTGGCTACTCTATCTGCATCTCTAAGATGCAAATTATTATCTCCATCATCTGCCACAAAAACTAATCTATTACGCCACTCGCCCAACACATTAGCCGAAAGGTCATAATTAATGATTTTATCCACGACAAGTCGAGCTTCTTGTAAATTTTTTACAGGTAGTCTTCCTACCGCAATATCCAAATCGCCTTGTAGATTTTGACCTTCGCCATCATCCAAAAGGGCGTAGTAGTCATCGCTTGGGAAAGCCGTAATAGGATTTTCGGAGCGATCTGTCTGATAAACCGTAATAAAATTACCTCCTTTTTTGCTAATGTTGCGATAATCAAAAGAGCCATCGCCAAATAGCAAAAGGTATTTGAAGGAGCTATCGCGCCGATGTAGCATTCTTGCAAAATCTCGAATAGCAGAAGGGTCTTGTCTGCCGGAAGAAAATTCATGAAACACTTCGTCAATATTGACGAGTTGTACCTTCAAATTAGAATAATCTTCTCTATGGTCTGCCAAACGCTGCGCTTGTTCGGTAAAATTACTATGGTACAAGATAACCATATCTACGTTTTGGATGCCATGTAAATTCTGGTTACTAATAGGTTGAATATGAATGGGTGATATGGCTTTACTTGGATAAAAAGCAATAAATTCCTTGAGTTGTTGAGAACTTGTACTAAAAGTTATGGTATTTCCAGTTTGCGTAAAAACCTGCTTTAGAGGAGCTGAAGAATTGGTTATGTCCCATATTTGAATATCGTTTTTTGTGTTTTCCAGTTTATATGTAGTAGCAGCAAAATTTAAACTATTCAAATCCCTGAAAATCAACTGTTCGTCATTCATAATGAGCTTTCTACGCGCATTGAGGGTAATATAATCTACCCAACCTTCATCACCGTTGTAATTAATGCTTAATTCGATATTATCCTTATCGGCACTAAATGTCCCTAATACTGAACCAGTATTGGCAAAAGTGGACTCTGAAGGGTCCGTAAATGAGCGTGAAGTTTCTGTGATAAGATTACTTTCCAGTTTTGTTCCGTTTGCTTCTATGCTAAATCTTCTGCTGGTTTTGCTTCTTGCTGCTATTGTAGCTTTTACCTGCACGGGGTTCGCTATTACTAAGTTCGGGAAGGTAAAATTATACTTATAGCTACTAACGTTTCTAAACTGGTCGCCATACCATCTTTTTCCTGAACCTTGTGTGGAGATAAAAGCATCTAACAAATTTACTTTATCCTCTTCATAATGAATACAATCGTCAAATGTTTCGGTGGTGTATTCTTTAGCACTCATGTTGGGTTGCTCTGCCAAAGTTATCCTATTTGTTGTGCTTATTTTTAGGAAGTAATAATTATAGGTGTCAAAGGCGTTTCTTTCTACAGCAAATTGTTTGTCTATGGGGTTATAATAGAATTTATCTGCGCCTTCAGCAAAAAAGACTAAGTAATCGTTAGCGTTCAGTCGTCCGTTAACTGCTCCTATCCATAAGAAAGGAATTTCTTGTAGGTCGTCAAACGTGTTTTTACCTGCTGTTTCCGGTAACATACCAGTTTGACTACCAAATAGTTGTAATGTATTTGGATTTAATGCACCAACATTCACTCCTAGTTTGCTCAGTTGCGCTACATTAATGCGGTGAACACCTCTTTTTTCTACTGTAATTTTAAATAACTGCCCATCCGCCAACACGGAACGGTTGCTTGCTCCTGATTGTGCATGAAGTTGACCAAATAAAAATAAAAATAGAGAAAATATAGTAAACTTATTCATAATCAACGTATTACCTGATAACCTTAACAATTCAGTAGTGTTTAAACAACGATTAACCTAAAATAGTAAACTATAAAGTTAAGTTTTTTATGGGTTTAGATTTGTCGGCTAAATGAGAAACTGGAAAACACCTTTTGCTAAAATTACGTTATAAAAACGTTAAGCCTTTATTCGTATTGTCTTATCTATTGTAACTAACATCGTTTTTGGTTCTAGTAATCTCAGAGGATAACTTATTTGGTATGAAGTATCTGCTTAGTCTTTCGTTCTTACTGCTTTTGGGTCAAAGTATAGCACTTGGGCAAGACCCTATTTATAGCCAATTTTTTTCAGCGCCGCTACAAATTAATCCTGCCTCTGTGGGCAATACGCTTGCGCCACGCATCACAATGAACTACCGCTCGCAGTGGCCATCGTTCAACCGAGCTTATGTAACCTATGGTGTCGCCTACGAGCAATTTTTTGAACCACTTAATAGTAGCATCGGTTTGATGGTACAGGCGGATGAAGCCGGCGATGGCATTTACAAACAAAATAATGTGTCAGTCATTTATGGTTATCGCTTGGCAATTAATCGAGATTTTTTTGTAAAGCTGGGAATTGAAGTTGGTGGCGGACAAACGATACTAAGTTGGGATAAACTTGTTTTTTTTGACCAACTGGATGCCTTACAGGGCAATATTTTTTCTTCGCAGGAACTTCGACCAAATAATCTTTCTAGCACCTATTTAGATATAGGTACAGGACTTATGGCATACGGTAAACAATTTTATGCTGGATTTTCCCTAAAACACATCAATATTCCCAATCAAGCGATATTGGCTATCAATGATAACTTGAATACCGGTTTGCCATTGCGTACCACAGTGCATATGGGAGGCGAATTTTCATTGCAACAAAGCAATAAATCCAATGGTGGCTCGTTTGTATCCCCGAATGCGATGTTCATTAAGCAAGGTCAATTTGCGCAAGTGAACGCAGGTGCGTACATCGGGAGTGGTTCAATTTTTGGTGGTATTTGGTATCGCCATGCGTTTAAAAACTCCGATGCTGCAATTTTTTTATTTGGTGTACAATATGATGTACTAAAAATTGGTTACAGCTACGACTTCACTCTATCTAGGTTAGCTAGTGCAGCTGGAGGTTCAGGCGGTGCGCATGAAATAGCACTTACTTTTAATTTTGAAAATAGTGCTAGTTGGCAACGCCAAAAAAAAGCTACTCGCTACAATGATTGTTTGAAAATTTTTCGATAGTATTTGTCGTTACTTATCAAGAAAGCAACTTCAAAACAAGCAGGTATATGAGAGTTGCTGTTTTTGAATGTATTTTATCAGAATTGTATGGACAATTATTGTCGTCAATTATCTTTGTGCATCATCAAATCCAAGAACTTGAAATTTAAAATTAAGCAAATGAGATTAGTGAAATTCTCGGTATTTTATTTGACAACCGTTTTATTGCTCGCTTCATGTGGAAAAAAGGAGCGTTCAACAACCACTGGTTGGAATTACAATGACCAAAAGTGGGGTGGTTTTGAAAAGGTTGAAGGCTATAAAGGTCAAATTACTGGTCCCAACTTAGTGCCTATCGAAGGGGGAACTTTTGTGATGGGATTGACTCAAGAGGACGTAACCTACGATTGGAATGCCATTCCAAGAAGAGTAACGGTTTCTTCCTTTTACATGGACGAAACAGAGGTAACTAACATAGATTACCGCGAGTATTTGTACTGGTTGAGAAGAGTATTTGGTGAATCTTATCCAGAAGTTTACTTGAAAGCACTCCCAGACACTTTAGTATGGAGAGAAGAATTGGCGTACAATGAACCAATGTTAGAAACTTATTTTCGACATCCTTCATTTGACAATTACCCTGTGGTAGGCGTAAGTTGGATTCAAGCCAATCAATATTGTATGTGGCGCACAGACCGTGTGAATGAAATGCTGTTAATTGAGAAAGGTATTTTAAACCCAAACCCAGAGCAGCAGGATGAAGCAAACTTCAACACAGAGGCTTACTTGGCGGGTGTGTACGAAGAATCTGCTATCAATGTACGCAAAGGATTGAAGGATTTCAGAAATGGTGGCGAGCGTCAAGTTCGTTTTGAGGATGGTATTTTGTTGCCTTCTTATCGTTTGCCAACAGAAGCAGAATGGGAATATGCAGCACTTGGTTTGCAAGGGAAAATGGCTTCTTCACAAGATGAGTTAATTACAGATAGAAGAATTTATCCTTGGGATGGTAATAGTGTTCGCTACCAAAAGCGCAATAAATATCAAGGTCAAATGTTGGCTAACTTTAAGCGTGCTGGTGGTGACTATATGGGTATGGCAGGTAAATTGAATGATAATGCAGCAGGACCAGCGGAAGTACGCTCATTTATACCCAACGATTTTGGTTTATACAATATGGCAGGTAATGTCAATGAATGGGTAGCTGATGCTTATCGCCCGCTAACCAGTTTGGCACTTCGCGATGTAGAAAATCACGATTTGAACCCTTACAGAGGAGGTGAGTTCAAAACTAGAGTATTAGATGACGAGGGAAAACCAATGACGGACAGCTTAGGTCGTTTGAAGTACAGAAATGTAGAGGACGATGAAGTAGCGGATAGAGAAAATTATAAAGTAGGACGACCACTGAATTACCTAGATGGTGACCAACGTTCTTCTGCTTACTATGATTATGGAAACCACACCTTAGTCAGTGATAACGCTAGAGTTTATAAAGGTGGTTCATGGTCTGACCGTGCATATTGGTTGTCGCCGGGAACAAGAAGATTTAAAGATGCAGATCGTTCTTCGAGAGACATTGGTTTCCGTTGTGCGATGACCCGTACTGGTGCGCCAGGTGGCAACGATGGCTCAAGTGGAAACACCTTTAAAGTGAAAAAGAAAAAACAAGATAGACGATACTAATTATGAGTAGTGCATCTTGAATTTAGAGCTTGTTTAAAAATTTTCTTTAGGTGAAAATCAATAGTTTGTGGTTCTGACAACATGAAGGCGAGGGAATTTAGCGAGCTAAATGACTAAGCCTTACTGAAGTCAGGTTCATAAAATATTGGTTTTCAGTAATTAAAAATTTAAACATGCTCTTAGATACTCAATAGATTGTTTAGGATAGCAAGCATAATTTAAAAACAAAGGTTCTAATCAATTTGGTTAGAACCTTTGTTTTTTATGTAGCTTTGATTTGCGACTATAAAAAATATGATGAAACGCTTTGCTATATCTGATATTCATGGCTGTGCCATTACCTTTGAGGCTTTACTGCAAAAAATCAACTTCACTACTAATGATAGGTTGTATTTACTAGGTGATTTTATTGATAGAGGACACTGCTCAAAAGACGTATTTGATTTAATATTTGACTTAATGAACAAAGGTTACGCTCTTCATTGCTTGAGGGGAAATCATGAACAGATGCTACTTGATGCTATTGACAATCAAGAGTATGCTAACCATTGGATTTATAAAAGTGGTGGGTTGGCAACTTTGCAAAGTTTTGGAGTAAGTAATATCTATCAAATTCCTGCTAAATATCTCGAATTTATAGGCGCAATGCCTTATTACTTTTCATTGGATGATTACTTGTTGGTGCATGGAGGGCTTAATTTTGATTTATCTAATCCATTGCTAGATAAAGATGCGATGCTCTGGGGGCGCAACTGGTATGAACGCATCAATCATACATGGTTAAACAAACGCATCATCGTGCATGGGCATACCCCTAGACCTCGCTCCCTTGTCGAACAAGGTTTAAAAGATCTTGAAGTTACACCAGCCATTAACATTGATTGTGGCTGTGTTTACGCTCTCGATGAAATGCACCAACTTTGTGCTCTTGATTTAGACATGCTAACGTTTACTTTTCAACCCAATATTGAAACATTACTTTGATGGACGTTTGGCATAAGGTAGTTGAGCTAGTTTTTCTGTGCGATGGTAAGTGTCCAAACCACTAATTGTAATAATGCCATGAGCTGACAAATTAATATGTCCATCCTCTGCCACTGATTGCGCGGGTAGCCAAACTTCTAGGACTTTACCCACGATTAAAATTGTTCCATTACAAGGCACTATTATTTCTTCTTGAAATTGTAACCCCAACTTAATCGGGCTTTCTTGAACATAAGGCGCAAAGAAATCACCTTTAAACTCAAGAGTAAGTCCAACGGCTTCAAATTCAGAAGTTTCTTTAGGATATTTAGCTGAAGTTTGATGCGCTTTAGCATAAAAATCTTCGTGAATGGCATTGATAGTGTAGTAACCAGTTTCTTTAATATTGTCATAAGTATGCCGCTCAACGGTATTTGGGCGAAGGATAAAGCCTAAATAAGGTGGATTTGCACCAATGTGTACTACCGAATTGAAAATAGCCAAATTATGACGATGTTGTGCATCAGTGGTGCCGACTAAATTAGCACTTTTGAATCCAGAAAGGTAGTTCATTAAGGTTGCGCGCTTACGGTCTGGCATTGCCAAAACATCTTTTAAACTTAGGTGTATCATTTTTGCTCATTTTTTATCAAAAAAAGTTCAATGATAATAGCTGGAATTGATTATGGTTCAAAATTAGCAGGCACAACAGTGATTGCCTCACTGGAAAATAATATGGTACAGCTCTTGCAAAGCGCAAAAAAGCAAGATGCCGATGTCTTTGTACTTCAGCATTGCCAAGCATTGAGCATCGAAAAAGTATTTTTGGATGCTCCCTTATCCTTGCCGGGCATATACCGCCAAATGACAGGTTGCGACGATTATTTTTATCGTCAAGGGGATAAATTACTTCACGCCATGTCCCCTATGTTTATTGGTGGTTTGACCGCACGCGCCATGAAACTAACCCATGCCCTAACTGCGCAAGGTGTCGAAGTAAAAGAAATTTATCCTGCGCATTTGGCTAAATTGTTGTCTTTAACCACGCTGAACTACAAAAAACAAACGGAGGCTATACCAACTTTAATGGCACAACTAGAAAAATTACTTCCCTTTGCACTTTCCGCATTGCCTACTAATTGGCATCAAGTAGATGCAATTTTGGCATTGTACAGCGGTTGGCGCTATCTCAACAACAAATGCGAAATTTTTGGCGATGCAGCAGAAGGGCAAATTTTTGTCTAATAGACTTCCTTCGAAAGTCCTTTAGCCTTTCTTTTTTTTCATTTAGGGTAAAATTAAAAAGGAATTAGGTTGGGGATGAGGAGAAGAAAATTACTTTCGCAAGAAGCATAGCAAACAAATTAGAACACAGATAGTACAGATTTAGCTGATGACCGCAGATTTTTATTCGTAAAATTCGCTTCATCTGTAATCATTAGCATTCCTATTTAGCCTTTCTTTTTTTCCTATTCAGAGGGAAATTAAAAAAGAATTAGGTTGAGTTGAGGAGAAAAAAATTACTTTGGCAAGAAGTCT
>CALDYY010000068.1 GCA_937944245.1 uncultured Saprospiraceae bacterium
AATTACTGAAAACCAATATTTTATGAACCTGACTTCAGTAAGGCTTAGTCATTTAGCCCGCTAAATTCCCTCGCCTTCCTATTGTCAGAACCACAAACTATTGATTTTCACTTAAAGAAAATTTTTAAACAAGCTCTAATAAACGATATTTAATATCCTATTTGCTAAATAAGCGGTATGAATAAAAATTTAGATTCAACAGGAAGTAGCTACAATGCGGAGGAGTTGCAAATTGAAAAAGCACTGCGTCCTAAGATGTTGAGTGATTTCAGTGGGCAACCCAAAATTGTGGATAACCTCGAAGTATTCATTGGTGCAGCCAAAATGAGAGGGGAAGCACTAGACCATACTTTATTGCACGGTCCGCCGGGTTTGGGTAAGACAACCCTTTCGCACATCATTGCTACCGAGATGGAGGCAGAAATGAAAATGACTTCTGGTCCTGTCCTTGAAAAACCAGGTGATTTGGCGGGTTTACTCACTAATCTAAAAAGTGGCGATGTGCTTTTCATTGATGAAATCCATCGGCTCAATAACGTAGTAGAAGAATATCTATATTCTGCTATGGAGGACTTCAGAATTGACATTATGATTGATAGTGGTCCGAATGCAAGAAGTATTCAGATTTCACTAGAACCTTTTACGCTTATAGGTGCTACTACGCGCATGGGCTTGCTCACAGCTCCTATGCGTGCGCGATTCGGGATCAACTGTCATTTGGATTACTACGATGTTCCTACGCTTATCAATATCATTAAGCGCTCCGCTCATCTTCTGCAAGTGCCTATCACAGAAGACGGTGCACATGAAATTGCGAGAAGAAGTCGCGGTACACCTCGTATTGCCAATGCTTTGCTACGCCGCATCCGCGATTTTGCACAAATGAAAGGCAATGGTACGATTGATAATCAAATTGCTCAATTTGGTTTATTGGCACTTAATGTGGACGAAGGCGGATTAGACGAAATGGACAACAAGATACTTTCCACCATCATCCATAAATTCAAAGGTGGTCCCGTGGGACTTAGTACCATAGCTACTGCCGTAGCCGAAGAGGCAGGTACTATTGAAGAAGTACATGAACCTTTTTTGATTATGGAAGGCTACATTCAGCGTACCCCTCGTGGTCGTGAGGTGACAGAGAAAGCCTATCGCCATCTAGGAATTGTGCCGCCAGCACAGACGGGAAAGTTGTTCTAATGAAAGTTTCAAGTTGTTTGAAATAATTCAAAATTGTAATGCGTGAACCATGTTTAGCTTAAGCCTTTGGATATTAATATAAGTTTTACCATCTTGCTTAACAATAAAACATAATTAGAACATGAGTAAGTTTTACAGTTATTTATTTTTCTTACTATTAGTATTTGCTCACGCTCTGAATGCGCAATCTACGGATACAACCATTGCGAAGAAAGTAGCCAATATGCAAGCCTACGAGGGCTATTTCAAGTTTTACTGGGAAGAAAAAACAGGAAAAATATGGCTTGAAGTGGATAAATGGAATCAAGAGTTTTTGTATGTCAACGCGCTAACTGAAGGATTAGGTTCAAATGATATCGGACTGGATAGAAACCAGTTAGGCAATACACGCATCGTTAAATTTGTACGCAGCGGTCCAAAAGTTATGCTATTACAACCTAACTACGATTTTCGAGCAGTTAGTGATAATGCGGATGAACAAAAATCGGTAGAACAAGCCTTTGCAAAATCCATACTTTGGGGCTTTAAAGCAGAAGCAGAGGAAGGCGACAAAGTGCTAATTGATATGACTGCCTTTTTGCTGCGCGATGCACACGGCGTAATTTCCAGATTGGCTGCCAATAATCAAGGAACATATAAAGTGGATGATACACGCTCTGCCATTTTTTTGGAGCGCACTAAGAATTTTCCCAAAAACTCAGAAATGGAGGCTACTGTTACGTTCACAGGTGAGCCTAAAGGTGGACAGGTGCGCAGCGTGGCGCCTTCGCCTGATGCCATTACCTTGAGAATGCACCACTCCTTTATTGAACTGCCCGATGACAACTATCAACCTCGTGTGTTTGACCCTCGCGCTGGTTATTTCAATATCAGCTATATGGATTATGCTACGCCAATTAGCGAATCCATTACCAAGCGATTTATTGCTCGTCATCGTCTGCAAAAAAAAGACCCCAGTGCGGCAATGAGCGAACCAGTAGAACCGATTATTTACTATTTGGATAGAGGCACTCCTGAACCCATACGTTCTGCTTTGCTCGAAGGGGCATCTTGGTGGAATGAAGCCTTTGAAGCGGCAGGTTACAAAAATGGCTTTCAGGTAGCGGTTTTACCTGAAGATGCTGACCCTATGGACGTTCGTTACAACATGATTAACTGGGTGCATCGCTCTACAAGAGGTTGGAGTTATGGAAGTTCCGTGACCGACCCACGCACAGGCGAAATCATTAAAGGGCATGTCTTGCTTGGTTCATTAAGAGTACGTCAAGATTTTTTAATTGCACAAGGACTAGTAGCTGCTTATGCCGACGGCAAAACGCCAGACCCTCGTTTGGAAGAAATGGCATTGGCACGCCTTAGGCAATTATCCGCTCATGAAGTGGGACATACATTAGGGTTGGCGCATAATTTTGCAGCCAGCATCAATAATCGTGCTTCGGTAATGGATTATCCACATCCTTTTATCACCTTGAACGAGCAAGGAGAAGCTGATTTTTCAAATGCTTACGCCACAGGCATTGGCGAATGGGACAAACGTGCCATTATCTACGGTTATCAAGAGATTCCTGAAGAGACAAATCAAGCACAAGCATTGAAGGATATATTAACAACTACTTATTCCACACTGAACCTTGCTTACCTTACTGACCAAGATGCACGCCCTGCTTATACTGCACACCCTTATGCCCATTTGTGGGATAACGGCGAAAACCCTATGACTGAACTCAGACGAATGATGAACAACAGAAGAATTGCACTCAACAAACTAGGTGTACAAAATATTCCACTTGATGCACCGCTAGCGACACTTGAAAATGTGCTAGTACCACTGTATTTATCCCATCGCTATCAAGTAGAAGCTGCAGCTAAAGTTATTGGAGGCGTACAATTTACTTATGCTGTGCGTGGCGATGGCAAAATAGCAAATGAAATGGTGGACGACAAAATGCAGCGCGATGCCTTAAATATTTTAATGGAGACTTTACGTCCATCGTTTTTAGCCTTGCCGGAAGGTGTTATTCAACTACTTCCTCCTCAGCCACCAGGATACAGCAGAGACCGAGAATTATTCAAGGTTTATACAGGAAACACATTCGACCCTTTAGCAGCAGCAGAAAGTGCGGCTAATCATACCTTAACGATGCTATTGAATAAGGAGCGTTTGGCAAGAGTGGTCGAACAATATGCGCGAGATAGCAAACGCCTTTCTTTGAACGATTTGTTGAATCAATTATTAAAAACAGTGCAAGTACAAAACAGCTATTCTAGCTATGAGCAAGAGATAGCACGCAATACGGAAAAGCTAGTATTTCATCATTTATTGCACCTTGCTGCTGATGCCACTGTGATGCGCCAAATAAGAGCAACTGCACTGTTAAAACTGAATGAATGGGAAGCGCGCAGCTCAGTGAGTGTCAACCCGGCGCAACAAGCTCATTTGAGCTATTTAAGAGAGCAAATTAGAATGTTTAAGAATCATCCTAGCGAATATAAACTACCAACGATATCTGCATTACCAGATGGACAACCCATCGGCTGTGAATCAGAAAATTAGTAGTATTGAATGGGGCAAATTTTCAAAATTTGCCCTATCTTAGCAAATAAAATCATTGTTATGAGTTTATTTAAAAAGCAGAATCGCAACCTATTTTAGTGCAGGGTAATCAGTTAAAATGTCCTGTGTATAGCAATATGTCTTTCTACAGTAGAAGAGCGCAACTCAATACTTCAATAGCTACTTTCTTTAATTTTGATTGGATGAATAGAAGTGCTATTTGTTTTGTTTGCTCCAAATGTACGCATATTATGTGGTTTTTAGGGAGATAACCTTAAATGGAGATAGCAATTATTTAGCACTGAATAAAATTGGTACAGTTTTACTACATTTTCAAATTATTTAAACTAAAAATAGTGTATCTTCAGCTTATAAAATTAAGTAGTATGAAAGTTTTTTATTTAGCCGTCTTTGCGTTCTTCTTTACTGCTTGTCAATCACAGCATACTGAAAATCAGGCGGCTACTGTTCCGAGCACAACAACAGTGCCTGCAACGGCTGTTGTGGAAAATTTAGATAAAGCTACTTTTGCAGCAGCATTAAGTACGGCTACCTCGCCACAACTAATAGATGTGCGCACACCGAGAGAATATGATACAGGACACATTGAAAATGCAGTAAATATAGACTTCTTATCTCCTGATTTTGAGGAAAAAATACTAGCACAACTCGATAAGGATAAACCTGTTTTTGTGTACTGTCAAGTTGGCGGAAGAAGTGCAAAGGCAGCAACAGTGCTTAAAAAACAAGGATTTAAAACGATATATGAATTGAAAGGCGGTTATGCGGTTTGGTAAAAGCATAGCTTTTTTAGTAAACGAACTTACCTAAAATAATGAACATCCCATGTTACGGTAAAGATTTTGTATTAAAAAACAAACCATAAATCTACTTTAACATGAAGAATTTAAGACTGACGCTATTGCTATGCTTGATAGTTTGCCAATATTCTTGTCAAGAACTACAAGACCAAGAAAAAAAAGTAGCAGAGGCAAATAGTTTTTCTTTTTTAACTTACCAAAGTTCTGTTGATGTAGGTTTTCAATGGCAAAACCAAGAACAGAATTACCAGATTGCACCAAACTCATCGGAAGATTTGCAATTCTTATGCACCAGTATTAGTCACGATTTCATGTTGGATGTCATGTTGCCTGAAACTCAAAACAAAGGGACTTGTGGCTTACTCCTCGCTAAGGATTCACTTGGTACTATTCCCATTGCTGCTATGCAAATGCAAAATGGGCAAGTAGTCTTCGCTCCTGCTATGCAAACGAATTTAGGCAATACCCTTAATGTAAAAGCAGCTTATTTCCGCTTGGAGCGCATTGGCGATATGCTTACTGCCTACTATGCACGCATGCACGAACCTTTTAGACCTATTGCTAGGCAACGCATTGATTCGAGTAGCACCGTTTATGGAGGTATTTTCGTGAAAACAAATGATGCTCCGCTGACCTTCAATAACTTGAGAATTACCCATTTAACCAATAGTAAAAACATTAAAAGCCGACTAGAAACTTATCATTTAGAAACACAGCAAAGAAAAATTATTTTAGAAAAAGAACTTCTTTTTGAAGCTCCTAACTGGCATCCAGACAGCAACTATTTGATTGTCAATAGTCAAGGATTACTTTACGCCGTTCATTTTAATCAACCTGATTGGGTACTGATTCCCACAAGTAAATTGACCAAATGTAACAATGACCATGGCATTACTCCAGACGGTAAGATGTTGATTATCAGTAATAACGATAGCATTGGCTCAAGGATTTATCTTTTGCCTATCAACGGAGGTGATAGCGCACAACTTGTTACTAAGCAAGCTCCGTCCTATTGGCATAGTATTCATCCCAACGGGAAAACAATTGCCTATGTCGCAAAAAGAGATAGAAAATATTTTAATATTTATATTTCTGATTTGAAAGGAGAAAAAGAAAAAAGAATGACTTTTACCGTGGGGCAGGATGATGGACCAGACTATTCTCCTGATAGCACTTTGATTTATTACAACTCAACCCAATCAGGCGCAATGAAAATATGGCAAATGAGTACTAACGGTCAACATAAAAAACAACTTACCTTTGATAGTTACCAAGACTGGTTTCCACATCCTTCGCCTGACGGTAAGAAATTGATTTTTTTATCTTATTTGCCCGATATTTCACCTACGGAGCATCCAGCTAATCAGAAAATTATGTTACGATTATTGGACTTGACCCAACCTAACACAGAACCTAAAGTGCTGGTACATTTATTAGGCGGACAAGGCACTATCAACGTACCTTCATGGTCAGCCGATAGTCAGTCGTTTGCTTTTGTATCTTACAGTTATGAGTGAAAATTACATATTGCATTGGCAATTTTCTAGGCACTCGATTATTAGGGAAACATCGCGTTCTTTGAGCGAATACATCATACTGCGTCCATCGCGCTTAACGGCTAATATGCCTTTCAGCCGCATATTTTGTAAATGATGTGATGTAAGCGATTGTTCCGAGCCTAACATGTCGCATATATCTGTAACTGAAAGTTGGGGATGTTGCTCTAGCAAATGAATAATCCCTAGGCGCATCGGATGCGCCACTGTCTTCAAAATGAAGGCAATACGTTCTAATTTGTCCACTTGCTCCCGGCTAACCATTTCAGTAGCTTCCATGTATTGGTAAAGTTTTAACAATTATTCAGATAGAGTGAACACTTCAAAACAGCGGATGGTTTTAAAAGCCTATCATTGTTGAAAACTAAATATTAACTAATGGCTGGAATTTACATACACATCCCTTTTTGCAAACAAGCCTGCCACTATTGCAATTTTCATTTCTCTACTTCCCTTAAATATAAGTCAGAAATGATAGCTGCCATTCTTCAAGAAATTCAACTCCAAAAGGATTATCTAAATGGTGAAACTTTATCTTCTATCTATTTTGGTGGGGGGACACCTTCGCTATTAGATACTACTGAAATTGCTGCGATACTTCAACAAATTAAACGCTTTCACACTATTGCTCCGGATGCAGAAATCACCTTAGAAGCCAATCCTGATGATCTTCATAGCGAAAAGTTGGATGCGCTAGCGCAAACGCCTATCAATCGCTTGAGCATTGGTATTCAATCGTTCAATGAAGAGGATTTAAAATTTATGAATCGAGCGCACAACGCTAAAGAAGCGAGTCATTGCATCAGTTTAGCACAAAATGCTGGTTTTCACAACTTGACGATAGATCTTATTTATGGCGCGCCAACAACCACTGATAGCATATGGAAAGCCAATATTGAAAAGGCTTTAGCCTTTAATATCCCTCATATTTCGTGCTATTGTTTGACCGTTGAACCCAATACTGCATTGGCTCATTTTGTCAAAACTGGTAAAGCTACCGCTGTGGACGAAGTACAAAGTAATCGACAATTGGAAATGTTAATGAAAATACTTGACAGTCAAGGTTATATTCATTATGAAATTTCTAATTTTGCTCGACCTAACCAATTTGCCAAGCATAATTCCAATTATTGGCGAGGCGTTCCGTATTTAGGAATTGGTCCTTCCGCACATTCTTTTAATGGCATCACCCGACAATGGAATGTTGCTAATAATGCTAAATATTTATCTACAATTCAACAACACAATATTCCTTTCGAGATAGAAACACTTACCCCCGAACAACGCTACAACGAGTATGTGATGACCAGCTTACGCACTATTTGGGGCTGTCAAATCGCTCATATACAAGAATTTGGATTAAAATTTTCTAGCTATTTTCTTCAAAAAAGTGAGCTTTTCACGGCGCAAGAACTGATGCAACAACAAGGCAATAGCTTTATGCTTACCCAAAAAGGTAAGTTTTTGGCAGATTATATTGCTATGGAGCTATTTTGGGATTGAGGATTTCACCAAAGCAGTCTGATTATTACATCTGCTCAACAATTTCCTATCGTCATTCATCAATTCATACTAAACTTTCAAACAGTTAGCTATATTTGCGCACCTTTGTAAAAAATAAATATCAGCATTATGTTACGTTCACACACTTGCGGAGAATTGCGAATTAGTGATATAGGAAAATCAGTGAAACTTTGTGGTTGGGTGCAAAAAAGCAGAGACTTAGGAGCATTAACTTTCGTGGATTTGCGCGACCGCTACGGCATTACACAGTTGTTTTTCAACCAAGAGGATAATCCTGAATTGTGTGAAAAGGCACGAAAATTAGGGCGTGAGTTTGTCGTTGCTGCTATTGGGAAAGTGAGGGAACGCAGTAGCAAAAACGCCAATCGTGCAACAGGGGATATTGAAATTGAAGTCACAGAACTAAGCATACTCAACGAATCGAAAGTACCGCCCTTTACCATTGATGACGATACCGATGGCGGGGACGAACTCCGCATGAAATACCGTTACTTGGATATTAGAAGGATGCCCGTAATGAACAACCTTATCTTTAGGTCAAAACTGGCAATCGAAACGCGCAAATTCCTTTCTTCCTTAAATTTCGTGGAAGTGGAAACGCCAGTACTCATTAAAAGTACCCCCGAAGGTGCAAGAGACTTTGTGGTGCCAAGCCGTATGAATGCTGGACAATTTTATGCGTTGCCTCAATCGCCACAAACGTTTAAGCAACTTTTGATGGTATCGGGTTTGGATCGCTATTTTCAAATTGTGAAATGCTTTAGAGACGAGGATTTGCGTGCTGACCGCCAACCAGAATTTACACAGATAGACTGCGAAATGTCTTTTATCACACAAGAGGATATTCTGCAAACTTTTGAAGCATTAACCAAATATTTGTTTAAAACGCTAAAAGGAATTGATTTACCCACCTTCCCACGCATGACTTATGATGAAGCCATGCTCAAATACGGTTCAGATAAACCTGATTTGCGCTTTAGTATGGAATTTGTCGAACTCAATGACCTTGTTAAAGGCAAGGGCTTTAGCGTATTCGACGAGGCAAAATTAATTGTCGGTATTAATGCCGAAGGGCAAGCTGCAAAATACTCTAACAAAGATTTAAAAGACCTCACCGAGTGGATGAAACGTCCACAAATAGGTGCAAAGGGCTTAGTCTATGTAAAATATGAGGAAGATGGTAGCATCAAATCCACAGTAGGCAAATTTTATTCTGACGAAGATATAAAAATATGGCTCGAACGCTTTAGCGCAAAACCAGGCGATATTTTATTCATTCTTTCTGGTGAAACAGATGCTACGCGAAAGCAACTCAGCGAATTGCGCCTAGAAATGGGCAACCGAATGGGCTTGCGCCAACCGCACGACTTTAAGCCGCTTTGGGTTATGGATTTCCCGCTGTTGGAATGGGATGAGGATACACAGCGTTTTTATGCCATGCACCATCCTTTTACTTCTCCTAAAAAAGAAGATATCAATAGAATGTTAGACGGAGACCACGAAACAATGAAAGCCTTGCGCGCTGACGCTTATGACTTGGTACTCAATGGTGTAGAAATTGGAGGAGGCTCCATTCGTATTCACGACCGCACTTTGCAGGAGAAGAATTTTAAATTATTAGGCTTCACTGAAGAAGAGGCAGAAGCACAATTTGGCTTCTTGATGGGCGCATTTGAATTTGGTGCACCACCTCATGGAGGTATTGCCTTCGGGTTTGACCGTCTTTGTGCTGTGATGAATGGACAAAACACTATTCGGGATTTTATCGCTTTTCCTAAAAATAATCAAGGTCGCGATGTGATGATTGATGCTCCAAGTCCTATTGATAAAGCACAACTGAAAGAATTATATTTAGAAATAAAAACAGAGTAAGTAATTGGTGTAGTTTATAAAACTGTTTGCTTAAATAACTGTAATTCAATAGGTTGATGGCTAACATCAACCTATTTTAGTAAAATAAACCAATTAAAATAGTTTTCCCACAAAAATAAAATTTAAAATGTCAGTTATATTAAATGCACTTTTGGAAATAGTAAAAATAACCATACCAGCATTAGTGGTCTTTTGGACAATTAAAACCATAATGACGGAGTATCTGGAAAGACAATACAGGATAAGACAGCTAGAGTTGAACAAGGAGCAACGACAAATAACGCTTCCATTGAGATTACAGGCTTATGAGCGCTTGTCTTTATTCTGTGAAAGGATTACAATTCCAAACTTAATACTTAGAATACGCACAAAGGAAATGACTAACGCAGAACTGCGTATGGCAATCGTATTGACCGTACAACAGGAATACGAACACAACGTAGCGCAGCAAATTTATGTTTCTGACGAATTATGGCGCATTATTCAATTTTCCAGAGATGAAGCGATTCGAGTTGTAACAGGAATATCAGAGAGTGTAGAGCCTAACGAAAATAGCAAAGGGCTAGCAGATGCCTTGTTTAAATATATTGATGAAAGTGATGCAAATATAGTTTCTATAACACAATCTGCTATAAGAAAAGAAATCCAACTATTATTTTGATTTTGACCTTAGAATTTGCTTTTATTTTGACAAAAACAAAACACTTGTTTAAGCACTTATCATATTAATTCTTGTATTGTGTTCAAATACTAAAATATTTTTGTGCAATATGCTCATTATTACAAGGTGAAGAACTATCGTGGAACTTTTGAATAAGTTGATATAGTAAAGCATACACGTTTTTTTTATCACATGCTGATAACTGGTAAAGTTTTCCACATAAGATGTTGATAACTACTTTTTATGATAAGGTCGCACTACCTTTTATAGCTTGTTACGCTTTGTTACAATATATCTGTTTCAATAATTACCTTTTGTCACCTAATTTTGCTTATAGGCAAACCCTTTTTTACTTTAAATAATTGATTATAAACAATTTATTCGCTTTTTATTTGTTTTCGTTTAGTTGTGAAACGCGACTGTAAACAATGCGCTTATAAAATAAAAGCAGAAAAAAAACTTTCAAAAATCCGTTACAATCGCTTTGAAAATCGAAAAAAAACTGCAAATTTGCAATCCGCTTTTGAAGGTACTAGTTGATGCAATCACCTTCATTCAAGTAGGGAAAATCTTCCAATTACTGTAAAAATTAAGTTGTATTTGGTTTAGGTGTAGGAAAGTAGAAATTGGTATAAACATTCATTAACATTGGGTCATTGATTGGCTTTAGCTAATATCCTGAAGAATGGTAAAAGATTATGTTCAGGTCTGGGAGAGTTGTCTTCAGACCATAAAAAGAAAAATAGCACCACATAGTTACAGCACTTGGTTTGAACCAATTAGACCTGTGAAATTGGAGGAAGATGCCTTGACTATTCAAGTGCCTAACAAATTCTTTTATGAGTGGCTAGAAGAGAATTATGTGGAAATGTTGAAAACAACAATCAGGAAAGAACTTGGTGATAAGGCAAAACTGGAGTATCACATACTTGCCTATAATAATGGAAACGTAGAGAATAAGCGTGAAAGGCTAAGTTTGGCAGGCGCAGTGGGTAAGGCAAATGGACAAGGGAAATCAGACATTGGTAGTCCTTCCTTCAAAGGGTTTAATACCGAAACCATAAAAAATCCTTTTGTCATACCCGGTATTCAAAAAATAAATGTTGACCCACATCTTAATCCAAAATATACCTTTGAAGATTTTATAGAAGGGGATTGCAATAAATTAGCGAGAAATGCTGGTTTAGCGATTGCGAATAGACCAGGCGAAACAGCATTTAACCCACTAGTTATTTTTGGTGATGTAGGTTTGGGCAAAACACATCTGGCACACGCCATTGGCAATTCCATCGTAGATAAACACAAATCAAAAGCAGTGCTTTACGTTTCTTGTGAAGAATTTGGAAATCAAATCATACAATCCATCAAAAATAATGCTGTCAATGATTTTGTGAATTTTTACCAACAAATAGATGTACTTATCGTAGATGATATTCAATTCTTAGAAAATAAGCACAAAACACAAGAAATATTTTTCAATATCTTCAATCGCTTACACCAGTCGGGCAGGCAAGTAATTATGACTTGCGACCGACCACCCAAAGACTTACAGGGTATTGAAGACCGTCTAATCTCAAGGTTCAAGTGGGGGCTTTCTGCTGATTTAATGCCACCTGACTTGGAAACTAGAATGGCAATTCTACAATACAAGATGGACAAGGAAGGTATTGAGTTATCTCAAGACATCATTGAATTTGTCTGTTACAATATAAAAAACAATATTCGGGAACTTGAAGGGGTACTTATTTCGTTTGTAGCACAATACTCTTTGAATAGTCAACAGATTAATTTAGATTTAGCCAAGGAAGTCATCAAGAGCTTCGTTAAGCAAATCAATAAGGAAATAACAATTGAATTTATTCAGGAGTTAGTGGCGAATCACTTCGATGTTTCGGTGGATGTATTGGCAGGAAAAACTAGAAAGCGTCAAGTTGTTATTGCTCGACAGCTTTCTATGTATCTAGCTAAAAAATTGACCGATAAGTCCTTAAAAGCTATTGGCGACCAGTTTGGAGGCAGAGACCACAGCACTGTGATTTACTCTTGTAGCACGGTGCAAGATTTGATGGAAACGGATGTAGTTTTTAAAGATACTGTGGCAGAGTTAGAGAAAAAGGTGAAGTTGAGCTTGAACGACAAATAAAAAATAGCTAAAAAATATTTGACGAAAAGTTGAATATTTCAATTTAGGATTATACTTTTGCATTCCATTTTGGAACGACGAACAGTAAAAGTGCAGTTCGGTGACGTGGGTGAGTGGCTGAAACCACCGGTTTGCTAAACCGACGTACCTTAACGGGTACCGCGAGTTCGAATCTCGCCGTCACCGCAAGGTTACAGTGTTATTCCTTTTCAAAATGTAGAAGTAAAATTTATGTATTATATTCGGGGTGTAGCGCAGTCCGGTTAGCGCACCTGGTTTGGGACCAGGGGGTCGCAGGTTCGAATCCTGCTACCCCGACTTTTATCAAAGACCTGTAAGTTAATCTTACAGGTCTTTTTTTATCTTATAATCAAGGATTTTTGAAGGCGTTTACAGCAACTTGATACAGCCAAAAAGATACACCCAGTATAACCAATAATCCTATCCAACTTCCTAGTGGAGCTTTGAGTAAAGCAAAAATATCGGTGCGTTCGTAAATTGCTACAGGAACAGCGAGGAAAATACCAATAAGAGCTTCTCCTGTAATCAAGCCTGACGCAAAGAGCAGTCCTGTTCTTTCACTTCTTTCTGATGCTTCCTTTTGTTCCTTTTCTGAGGAAACCACTTGCTTTTGCTGATAACGATTGACAAAATAAGCAATTATGCCGCCTAGCATAATGGCTGAATCTAATTCAAAAGGGAGATAAAGCCCCACCGCAACGGCAAGTATAGGGATGCGAAAATTGCTACCGCGTGCTTGTTGAATTTGGTCAGCAATAATAATTGGCACACCAATAGCCATACCAATGTAAATCATTGTCCAGGGCAAATCACCAGAGAATACGCCCTTTGCTACGCTTTCCATAAGCGTAGCTTGCGGAGCGGAAAGCGAATCGGGTCTTTCGGGGGTAGCTGGTCCAAAGCCGTAAGCGGTATGAAGTAATTGTAAGACCAATGGAATTGTAAATGCAGCAGATACTACGCCAACCATTTGCATAATTTGCTGCTTAAATGGGGTTGCCCCCAATATATATCCTGCTTTTAAATCTTGCATATTATCGCCAGCGATGGCAGCCGCACAGCAAACTACTGCACCAATTAAGATAGCGGCGGCAGGTCCTTTTTCTGCACCAGAACCTAGAAGTGCTAGTAAAATAAGCGCAGAAGTGAGAATAGTAGCAATGGTAACGCCAGAAATAGGATTGTTGGAGCTACCCACTAAGCCTGCCATGTAGCCTGCTACGGCAGAAAATAAAAATCCAGCAATTACCATTAAAATTGCCATTAATGCAGTAATAGTAACTTGTTCAATTTCGCGAAGGTAAATGATGAAAACAGGTATAATCATTACACCAATAGCTAAAATAACCAAAGACATGGGCGCATCTCTTTCTGTTCTTAAAATGGTGCTAGTATCTACTTTTGAACGAATAGCTTGAATACCATTTTGCACAGCAAACCCAATAGATTGTCTTAAACTAAATAAAGTCCATAAACCGCCAACGACCATTGCCCCTACGCCTAAATATCTAATTTGGGTACTCCAAATGCGATAACCTAATTCAATGGGTGCTACATCGTCAGGTATTCCATTGATATTGAGATAGATAGGAATAGCAATCCACCAACTTATGGCACCGCCAATAAAAACCAGTGCTGCTATACGAACGCCTACGATATAGCCTACTGCAATGAGTGCAGGCGAGAGGTTCATAGCGGCAAAAGCATATACTCTGCCTCCTACAATAGTGGCGGTGGCGGCAACTCCTTCCCAAAGTCTGAAACCCGATTCAATAAATTTAAGTGCAGCACCTACTAATCCTCCCCACATTAGATATTTTACTGCCTTCCCGCCTTGTTCTCCTGATTTTAATACTTCAGAGGTTGCTACTCCTTCAGGAAATTTTAGGTTTTGCTGCACAATTAATGCTTTGCGTAAAGGCACTGTAAACAGAACACCTAGCACACCTCCACAAAGAGCAATCAGTGCAGTTTCTAAATAGTTGAAAGACGACCAATAGCCCATTAAGATTAAGGCAGGAAAAGTAAAGATAACTCCTGCTGCTAAAGATTCACCAGCGGAAGCAGCCGTTTGTACAATATTATTTTCTAGAATGTTGGAATTTTTAAAAAACCTAAGAATTGCCATAGAAAGTACCGCAGCAGGAATACTTGCGGAAACAGTTAAGCCAGCAAATAAACCTAAGTAAGCATTAGCTGCTGCTAGTACCACAGATAAAATAGCACCAAGAATAAAGGCTTTTAGCGTAGTTTCAGGTAGATTTTTATCTGCGCTGATGTAGGGTTGGTGTTTGTTTTCCATAAATGTTAATAGGTTATTGATGCTAAAAGTAGAAAATTAGCAACATTTTTTCATTTGGAATAAGTGTTGGCAAAATATCTTGAAAATTTTTAGCGACAATACCAAAGATTACTAACTTGCCATATAAATAACAAAATAGAAGGTTTTTCGTATTCACTATTTTTAAATCAACAGTAATTGAAAAGGAATGGGGATAGTTATTTCATTGATGAACCACAAAGGAGGAGTAGGTAAAACAACAAGTACCGTTAATATAGGCGCAGGACTGGTAGAACTAGGCAAAAAAGTGCTATTGATTGATTTTGACCCACAGGCTAACTTGACTATTTCACTAGGTATTCCTCGACAAAAAGTTACGATTTATGAATCTATGAGAGGAGAAGCAGAATTGCAGCCTTTTACGGTTAAAGAGAATATGGATGTTATTACCTCCACACTGGATTTATCAGGAGCAGAACTAGAGTTGATTAATGAAGCTGGTAGAGAGTTCATTCTCAGGGAGTTATTAGAGCCATTAAGGGAGGAATACGACTATATTCTTATTGATTGTCCACCTTCTTTGGGCTTGCTAACGCTCAACGCGCTCACTAGTAGTGATATGGTGTTTATTCCTTTGCAAACTGAGTTTTTAGCTATGCAGGGGCTAGCTAAAATTAAACAAGTGATTGATAAAGTACGGTTTAGATTGAATAGTAAATTACAAATTGGAGGCGTTATTGCTACGATGTATGATTCTAGGAAAGTATTGAACCGCGATGTGGTGGAAACAATACAAAAATATTTTGGTGAAAAAGTATTTAAAACCTTGATTCGAGATAACGTTTCCTTAGCTGAGGCACCTGCGCAACGTCAAGATATTTTTGAGTATAGCAAAAATAGTTTTGGAGCAGAAGATTATCTATCGTTGTGTAAAGAAATCGTGGAACGGACAACGCATATCACTGCTTAAATTGAGTGAAATGGTTTGATTTTTTGACAGCAAAAAAAATATTCGTGGCAGAAAATAAAGGATTTAAGGCGGGCTTAGAAAATTTACTGGCAGAGGCTTGGCAAGAGGATACCCCCATGAAACAAACAGAAGAAGAGGAGACTTCCTCTAATCATCCCACTTTACCCGAAAAACGATTAGCCGTAAAGAATTTTACAGAAAGTTTTGATGCTCTTTTTAAGGAGGCAATGGAGGAAACTATCTCTGAAAAAGTAAAAACAATAAAATCAGGTGGGGAATCCCCTGTAACTAAGCGAAGAAAGAAAAGTTTTGATTTAGGCTTAGACCGTCTGATAAGAAATACAATAGAAACCAGCACGGTTGAAATAGAGGAGACAGTGGGGCACAAGAGGGTAATCTTTGTATTTGATGAGCAAAAACTGGAAAAATTAAAGAGAATAGCACGTTTAGAAAAAACGTACCTGAAAGATATTCTGAATGAACTGGTATCGGAATTTATTCAAGAATATGAGCGTAAAAAGAAAATATAATACTGTTGGCAAATTCCTAAAGTTATAGCCAACAGCGTTACATCTAATCTTTTTGCTCTGGTGGAGTTGGTAAATTACGGTTATCGTTGGATACATTTTTGTTTTTTCTATCGCGTGCTTTGCCGTAAGACCCTAGAAAAATCTTACCCTTTTTTGTTCTTTTATCGCCTCTTCCCATGTTTGGTTGTATTTTTTTTAATTTTAAAATGGCTGCAAAACTAACAAAAAATAATTTCCTTTTGCAGTATCAACAAGAATATTTTTAAAGAAGGTTTAAATCACAAGAAAGCAATAGCCCTTTCATTAATATCAACTTTTATTAGTATTTTTTTTAATGTTAATAATCTTTAGCTATCTTAGTCGGAAAGTCTGTATGTATGCTCAATCAAAAACTAATAAAAACACTTTAT
The DNA here is from genome assembly GCA_937944245.1 of uncultured Saprospiraceae bacterium. Taxonomy (GTDB): domain Bacteria; phylum Bacteroidota; class Bacteroidia; order Chitinophagales; family Saprospiraceae; genus JAAUTG01. The sequence goes on from CALDYY010000068.1 coordinate 16,544, forward strand.
TGTGCGCTTTTTCTGCTTAACCTAATCAATGCACCTTTGTTAGGGCAATGGATGAAAGTAGCGCGTATTGATGGGAATGCGTTCACCACAGAAATTGACCCTATCATCAATCGCAATAGCTTTGTAGCATTAGATGCTACCAATGGCAGTAGCGATGGCAATAACATTAATGGACCTTCGGTAATTGCTGTTCCTAAATGGATTCCTGATGCGCATAAAGCACATCCTACTGCTAAGTATTATATGTATTTTGCTCATCATGGTGGACAATTTATTCGCATGGCTTGGGCAGCAGACATAGAAGGTACTTGGACGATGTTTAATTACGGCGCTAATTCAGGCAACGCATGGGGGGAATCGGGGAACTACACAGGGCTAGAAACACCAGAGCGTGGCGTGCTAGATTTGGCAGTAGAAAAAGATGCCAATGGCAATAAAACCTATCGCATACAGGCAGGAAGTAACTTTTATGCTTATCACCACATCGCCTCGCCTGATGTTCAAATAGATGAAGTTAATCAAAGAATTATTATGTTCTATCACGCACCCAAAGGCGGGGCAGGTACAGGTGGGCAGCAGACTTTCGTAGCAGTTTCCAAATATGGACTTAATTTCAATGCACCACAAAATCAGCAGGAAATAGCGTGGGGGCAAGGCACACGCGCAGTTATGCCTGGACATTTTTATTTCAAGACGTTTGCAGTTAAAGGAAAGGCGGTTTCTCCTGTGGACAATTCATTGATAGATGTTCGACAATGGTTTGCCTTCTCCAATAGAGGAGTGCTTTATAAAGCGCGTCCTTTTCTCGAGGATCAGAAAACACCTGCCACACTAGCAAATGCTGATTCAATCGGAGGATTATTTACACCTATCGCTACGCACCCTTCGGGTATAGCATGGTGGCGTGTAGTGCCTACTGCCGATAATCCGTTAACAGGGACAGTAGCTTCACCTATCATTAGAGACTATCAAAATAATATTCATCAACTCAATAGAATTGTGGATAATGCGAGCAATGGGCCTAGACATTTTGCGGTGCTACACGATGAGGCACTTGACTCTAATAAAATATTTGTGATTTACACGGGTAGAGGAGATGCACCAGAAAGTGTGATGTTGATGACCCTTGACTTGACAGGTTTAACAGATGAGGAACGGCTTGACCCCAAAAAATGGAAAAAACAACAAGCCACAGAGCGATTAATTCTTAGCCCTGAAGAAATCTGGGAAGGAAGCAATCTTAATCTAACGGTATCAATGAATGGAGGTGCATCTGGAGTGCGCGCTTTGCGAGACCCGGCAGTGCTTAAAGATGTAAATGGTAAATACTACCTTTTTTATTCTGGAAGAGGTGAGGAAGGAATAGGATTGGCTCGTTTTGATATAGTACCCACTTTAGAAGTGCAAGTGAAGTTGTTTTTACAAGGCGCATGGGATGAAAATACAGGAATGATGCGTAGCGAACTGATTGCGCTACCAAGTTTCCCGAAGGAGGGTTATGATAACTATCTTAATGTCAGTAAGTTACAACGACAACAAGCCCCTATCACCAATCGAATGATAAATGCTGAAGCCGCTAGTAAACCAGTAGATTGGGTAGTGGTAGAGCTAAGGAGCGACCTAACTACTATAATTGCCTCCAGAGAGGGCATTCTGCTAGGAGATGGTAGTGTTGTAGAAGTGGATGGTACGCCACTAACTTTTATTAATGTGCCAGCAGACGAATATTATGTATCTGTAAGGCATCGCAACCATCTTGCAGTGATGAGTGAGGGGAAGATAAATTTAAAATAGTGCTAAAATTTATAATTCATCCAAGCAATTTCCCTTGCAAAGATTTTATTGATGGTCTGTTTTTCTTCTTCAGAAAGTACCTCTGAATAGTGGCGTTTATCTTTTCTGACATCACCTTTTGCCTTATATGAGGGCATTTTTATTTTTTCATTCAATTTAAGCCGAATAGAAATATCTTCTAGTGCTTCGTCTAATTCTTCCAACTTATAAATTTTATTCACTACGGGAATGCCACCAATCGCATACACATCAAAGCCTTTAATTTTTCCTGCTTTGCCAGAATGTATGAACTCTGATAGAGTAGCATACTTTTTATTGCCAAAATGATTCGTCCAATGATAGTGTGAAATGACTTTATCCCAAGGGTTGCGCTCAAAGCAAAATTTAAAATAACTATTCCATATTTTTAGATCAATATAATTACTTACTTCTTCGGCAGTCATATGATTATAAAAACGAAGCCTTTGTTGTTTCACAAGTAACTTCGCCCAGTCCAGTTTCGTATATTGGCGGAAAGGAATAAAATAATTTTGCTGACTGCGGTAGCCCAATTCCTTTCTGACTAGCTCATCATTAGGAGTGATAGGTGTGATAATATCCTGTTCGCCGCAATATTTAGATAGTGCAATTTCAAAAGAAGTGCCTGCTGTTTTTTCTGTTTTTAAAAAAATAAATTGATGTTTATGCGAAATTATCATGTAGTAATAAATTGAAAAGTAACTGGTTAGTAACAAATAGACTTTTGGGTTTTATGCTTTCATTGAAGACTCTTATTTTTAAAACAAATATAAAAAAAGCATCTCAATCTGCACTATGGTTATTTTTAGATAAGATATTCCGCTATGGGATAAGTCTTTTTGTTGGTGTATGGGTAGCTCGATTTTTAGGTCCAGAACAATTTGGTATACTTAGCTATGCCACAGCTATTTCTGGTCTATTTGGGATACTCGCTCAGATAGGATTTCGTAGAATCATAGTTAGAGAATTAGTAAAATATCCTGAAAAAAGAGATATTCTTCTTGGTAGTACCTTTTGGATGATGCTCTTTTGTGGTCTTGCGTTTTGGATAATTGCTGCCATTACTGCGTACTGGATAAATCCAAAAGACTGGCTCACGTTTTATATGGTTGCTATCATCAGCTTTGGTTTTTTGTTCCAGCCTTTGGATGTAATTCTTTATTTTTTTGAATCAAAACAAGAATTAAAAAATGTCATTATTGCTGGTAATATAGCTTTTGTTGTGAGCAGTTTACTAAAAGTAATTTTAGTTACTTTTAAAGCAGAATTATTATTTTTTGCTGTTGTAAGTATGTTGGATACTTTTTTTACCGCTATGGGGCTTTTTATAATTTATAAGCAAAATGGCTATGTATTCAGGAATTGGTACTTCGATAAGAAAATTGCGTTTGGTATATTGAAAGAAAGTTATCCCTTAGTTTTTGCGGGATTAATGATAACCATAAATGCTAGAATAGACCAAATTATGCTGAGAAATATGGTAGGGGAGGCAGAAGTTGGCTTTTATGCTGTGGCACTTCGATTAGTTGAGGTTTGGTTTTTTATTCCACAGTTATTAAAAGTAGCAATATTTCCTAATCTTCTAATCACTCAGATTAATAATGAACAATTATTTTACAAGAGGTTAGAAATGATTGGTTCATTTTTAATCTTATTTTCTTATTTTATTATTATCGTATATGCTGTATTTGCTGACTTTATTATTTATTTGCTGTATGGTCAGGAATTTGCGGTTTCTGCAAAAACATTGAAGCTATTACCTGCCCTAATTATTTTTGTAAGCCTAAATAATATTAAAAACTCCTATCTCATCATCAAAAACCTTACCCCTTACAAACTAATTTTCTCGCTCAGTGCAGCCATTATCAATGTAATTGCGAACCTCATTTTGATACCCAAATATGGGATGATGGGCGCTTGTTATGCGTCGTTGTTATCTTTTGCGGTGTCTTCCTTTTTTCTTTCTTTTTTCTTTCCAAAACTACACGACTTGCACGTTATTTTGACGCGCTCCTTACTTCTTCTAGGGCTAAAAGATTTATGGCAAGAAATTAAAAAACGTCAAGCAAAAGAATGAGTGGCGTACATTACTTTAAAGCACTTAATTTCAATGGGTCAGAGGCTTGAAGGGCTTCAATAGCTTTTTGAATAACGATATCACCTTTATTCCAAATTTGATAATAGCCTATATTGCCTTGAATTTGATTGGCAATGCGAGCTTCTAATAAGCGTTTTGCTTCTGCTCGAAGTACGGAGGTGCCCAATTTATCAAGCATGACTTTTTTAGTTTTACAGTAATTCAAAAATTCATCAATTACATCTTCTGAAATGCTAATATCTTCCAATCTTTTTGGTAGTTCCCTACTTTCAGCAAGTTTAAAAACAAATTGAGGGGTATAATTGCGCAATCCATTATAAGTTTCATTATAAAAAGAAGTATCCAAAGGAACAAAAATATCAGGAATGATGCCTCCACCACCATAGACAATTCTTCCTTTTGAAGTACGAAATTTTAGAGAATCAATCGTAACAATATTATTGACATCTTCCAATTCGCCATTTTGGTAGCGATGAGCAATATCGGCATCATACTCTTTCAAATCGTTGTAAGCGCGTTGTATAGAGCGACCAGAAGGCGTGTAGTATCTAGCTACGGTTAAGCGCAGCGCCGAGCCGTCATTTAGGTTGTATTGCTCTTGCACTAGCCCTTTACCAAAGGAACGCCGCCCTACAATAATGCCTCTGTCCAAGTCTTGGATTGCGCCAGCCACGATTTCGCTTGCTGAGGCAGACCCCTCATCAATTAAGACCGCAACCTTGTCAATGGAAAAGAAATTACGACCACTGGTTTTATAATCCGTTCTTTTTACTGTTCTACCCTCAGTGTAAACCAATAGTTTCCCTTTTTCTTTGAACAGTTGACTCAATAGCATAGTCGCCTGTTGCAAATAACCACCAGGATTGTGGCGCAAATCGAGAATTAAGTCCTTCACCCCTTCTTTTTCCACTAAGGCTTCCAAGTGTTTCATAAATTCTTCGTGGGTAGAAGCACTAAATCGGTTAATTTTTAGATAACCAATACCGTTGCCAATTGTGTAAGCGACATCAATACTATTAATTGGAATAGCATCTCTATGAATAACAAATTTTCTTTGGCTTTTTTCCTTACTTCTTAAAACACTTACGACTACGGTACTCCCTTTTTCACCTTTTAGTTGATCTACAATTTTATTTAGTGGCTTATTCTTACCTGCCACAATCGTATCATTGATTCCAATAATTTTATCGCCGACTTTTAGTCCTGTTTTTTCAGAAGGACCTCCTGCAAGCACACTCACTATGGTCAATGTATCATCGAACATCATAAATTCAACTCCAATTCCTTCAAAACTACCCTCAAGTTGTTCATTCACCCTTTTGAGTTCTTCTGCTGAAATATAACTGGAATGAGGGTCTAGCTCGTGGATGATTGCACCAATAGCTTCTTCCATGAGTCGTTGTCTGGAAACATCGTCAACATACTTAGCATCTACATATCGGATAAGTTCTTCGATTTTTCCCTGCCCAAGTGCGGAAAAAGATTTGCTAGCGTTAGAATGTGCTTGAATCATAGGCACATTGTTGTCCAGTTGCGTACCTACTAAAACACCAACAATGAAAAGTAGAGAAAAGAGTGTTGGAAACCAAATATATGTTTGTTGCTTATTGTCTTTCATATCAAATGTATCATTTCGTTCAGTAAAAGAAAAAAATAGACGACTATGTTTTAGTAAAAGCCTATTTTTTGGCTGATTTTTAGGAATTTTACAAATCATCTTTTTACGATGAGTCATATTAACATCAATTCAGCTAACCTATTGCGTTTATTAACAGCGTTTTATATTGTTCAGTTACAGCATTTGACAACTGAACTTCTATTTTTGCTAATGCAATAAATTCAGCTTCCCAATCTTTAGGTAAATCAAGTGCATGTTTGATAAAATACAAGAGAACTAAAACTGTCTGTAATTGGATTCTTTTTTTTAAAAAACGCTGCATTAAACGTTTGATAAGTAAAAGTTTGTTTTCTAACATTAACTTTGGTGCATTTTCATGCTCCAGACGAAGCCGACACACGGCTATTACAAAAGCAAAGGGATTTACCATATCCAATAAATCTTCCAAGTATTGTTCCCTAACGATGTAGTGATTAAAATGTAGTTGAAGATGAGTGCTACCTACTCGATATTCATAGCGTTCAGCATCCTTGGGTAGAGAATTAGCTAAAAATAATGTAAGTAGATTAACGGGAATCTTGTGGTGAAATTCTGATATTGTGGCAACAAAGTCATTAAATACCTTTTGAGCAAATTCCTGATTGTCGTAGCCTTTTGTTTCTAACACAAAAAGTAATATACTAGGAGTATCGTTTTTTTGTCGAACGCCAATCACCAAACTTTGTTGAGCAGCATTTGCATGATGCTCAACTACTGATTTAGGTAAATTCATAAATATTGGAGGACGGGAGAAATCAACTACATTTTCCCACTTAGGTTCAAAAAAAGTAATGAAATCAAAATAAAGTTGTTCAATTAAATACTGCCATTGTTGCTGCCAATTCATAAAATACAGTCTTGTTTAGGTAAGTCATATGAAAAAAAACATTGCCTTACTGCTTTGCCAAATGAACCAAACGCTTTCAAAGTGATTTTGATTAAAAATAGTTACAGAAGAAAGTGGAAAATGGTTAAACCATCTTGACTAAGCACAAAATAAATTTGTCATAAATGCTTGTTGCTGGGAACTATGATAGAAATAACGTTGTTACTGAAGTGAGTAACAAAATGTTAAAGCAAATAATATTTACCAGTTTGGCTGGATATTTATAATTTTCGTTCACAATTATTGAATAACTTTATACCTTTGTGGTAATCAGTAACGGACAGGAGCTTCTTATGATTTTGATTTTGTTAACTAAATATGAACATTAATTATGTAACCAACATCATCATTTATTTGGATGCTTTTTCCTGTCAAAAAATCGTTGCGTTAGCAAAGTAAAACGACAGAATGGCGAAACTCTTAATTAAGGTAGCAAAAGAACTTAACGTGGGTGTGGCAACACTCGTGGATTATCTCAACAATAATGGATTTGAGATAGATAACAGACCTACTGCAAAAGTAACGGAAGAAATGGAGGGTGCGCTCGCTAAAGAGTTCCAGAAAATCGCAGCCATCAAGGACAAAGCAGATCAGATGAAGAAGCGTACTGTTACTATTAATAGTCCTCTAACTCCTGCAGCTTCTGAACAAGATAAGGCTGAAATAAATATATTTGACCTGACAAATAATGACAATACATCCGTAGGAAGTAATTCGCCGAAAATAGAACCCCAAATTTTAAAAAAGGAAGAAGGAAATATATTAGAGCGGACTAATGTAACGTTATCTAAACCTAAAATCTTAGGTAAGATAGACTTAAAGGCTAATACCAATAACAGATTTGGTTCAAATAGGCAGCAGCAAATAGAGAATAGAGAGCCTAGACCTGAAACTAAAAGACAGGAAACGTCAACGGCATTAGTTGTTGAAAACGAAACGACTAATGAAGAGAACACGCTCTCAAAAACGGAATCACTACCAATCCTTACACCACCACCTATAAACAAGGCTGCTATCGAAGAAAAGACAGTTGCTGAGACAAAAGAAGCACCCAAAGGAACTGTCATAGAATCTCAAGGCGAGGGTAAGCCAGACCTTATCCGCTCTGAAACACCAGAACTTCGAGGTTTAAAGATAAAAGGTAAAATTGACATAGATAAGTTTTCAAGGAAACCTAAGAAAAGAGAGGAAACACCAGCTAATAGGAGTAGCCAAGCACCTCGAACGGAAGGAAGCGGCAATCCAGATAGAAGAAGAGATGGTCAGGCACCTCGAATGGAAGGAGGCGGCAATCCAGATAGAAGAAGAGATGGTCAAGCACCTCGACCAGATCGTCAAGACAATAGAAATAGACCACCTCGTCCTGAGATACCAAGAACACCTGAGCAACAGGCAGAGGATGATAGAAGAAAAAAACGACCACGCAAGCGTCAGCCATTAACTACTGGGACAGGAGAGGGAAACCAAAATAGAACCGATAGCCCAACATCTGGTAATGCTAATAGACCCAATCAACCCAATACCAATAGACCGAACAATAATACTGATGGTCAAAACAGAAATAGTAACAATAATAGGGATAATAACAATAGACCACCTAGAGGAAATGACGGTGGCGTTAGGAGCAATGACAATAGAGGAGTAGTAAGAGATAATAGGGGTGGAAACTTTAGAGATAATAGAGGCGTAAATAAACCCGCAGCTAATGCTAGTACGGATAGTAGAGATACGCAGGATTTACTCAAAAAAGAGATTGACGAAAAAATAAGAGCAACTATGGCCCGCCTCTCAGGAGGAGGTAAGAAAAAGCGCCAAAAGATTCGTCGAGAAAATAGAGAGCGACAAAGAGAAAAACAAGACATAATAGACCAAGAAGGTCAAACAGACAAAATACAGGTAACAGAGTTCATCTCAGTTTCGGAATTGGCGAGTTTGCTTGATGTTGGGGCTACTGATGTGATTATGACTTGTATGAATCTCGGTGTTATTGTTTCCATTAATCAAAGAATGGACGCAGAAATTATTGAATTAGTGGCAGAAGAGTATGGTAAAGAAGTTGAGTTTGTAAGTGCGGAAGAGGCTTCCGATGAAATAGAAGAGGAAGAGGAGAATGTGGAAGACTTGTTGCCACGTGCCCCTATTGTAACGGTAATGGGACATGTGGATCATGGAAAAACATCCTTACTCGATTACATCAGAAGTGCAAATGTAGCAGGTGGTGAGGCAGGAGGAATCACGCAGCACATTGGGGCATATGAAGTAAAGGTCGGAGCAGAAAATAAAAAAATTACCTTTTTAGACACACCTGGTCACGAAGCCTTTACTGCGATGCGTGCTAGAGGTGCAAAAGTAACAGACATTGCCATTATCGTTATCGCTGCTGATGATAATATTATGCCTCAAACTAAGGAAGCTATTAGCCATGCTCAAGCAGCTAACGTGCCGCTAATATTTGCTATTAATAAAGTTGATAAGGAAGGTGCAAATCCTGAAAAAATAAAAGAAAGTTTAGCAGGCATGAATTTGCTAGTCGAAGACTGGGGCGGCAAATATCAATCGCAAGATATATCTGCCAAAACAGGTCTAGGTATTGAAGAGCTATTGGAAAAAGTGCTACTAGAGGCAGAGGTACTAGAATTAAAAGCGAATCCAAACAGAAAAGGAGTAGGGGTTATTCTGGAAGCTTCTTTAGATAAGGGGCGCGGCTACGTAACAAAAGCATTAGTGGAAAAAGGAACGCTTAGTATTGGTGCGCCTATTGTAGCCGGAGAATACTCTGGTAAAATTAAAGCAATGTTCAATGAATATGGACAACGCATTAAAAAAGCCTACCCTGCGCAACCTGTACTTATTCTTGGTCTAAATGGTGCACCACAAGCTGGTGAACGATTTAAGGAAGTAGAGTCAGAATCGGAAGCGCGACAAATTGCTTCTAAACGTGGGCAGATCAATAGAGAGCAAGCTAATCGAGCTAGCAAGCGTATTAGCTTAGATGAAATCGGTCGCCGTTTGGCTTTAGGTAACTTTAAAGAATTAAACTTAATTGTCAAAGGAGACTTTGATGGCTCTATTGAAGCCTTAACAGATTCATTAATTAAGCAATCGGTGGAAAGCATTCAAGTAAATGTAATTCACAAAGCTGTTGGTCAGATTATTGAATCAGACGTATTGTTGGCTTCAGCTTCCGATGCAATCATTATTGGTTTCCAAGTTCGACCTTCTTTAGGTGCAAGAAAATTAGCAGAGCGAGAAGGGGTGCAAATTAAGACTTACTCTATTATTTATGAAGCCATTGATGAAATTAGGAGTGCAATGGAAGGGATGCTTGAGCCAACCAAGGAAGAGCGTTTTGTGGGTAACGTTGAGGTGCGTGAAGTATTTAAAATCAGTAAAGTGGGTACTATTGCAGGTTGTTACGTTCAAGAAGGCAAAATCCTACGGACTTCATTTGTAAGAGTTGTTAGGGATGGAATTGTGATTTTCCCTAATAAAGAGGGCGCAAATGGGGAAATAGCTTCCTTAAAACGATTTAAAGAGGACGTTAAGGAAGTAAAAGCTGGATTTGAATGTGGTATTGATATTAAGAATTTCAATGACATCAAAGAAGGTGATATTATAGAAGCCTATGAAATTGTTGAAGTGAAGCAAACACTCGATTAATTATATCTATTGTAATATAAAAGACGCTTTTAGAAAAGCAATTTTCTAATAGCGTCTAATGCAATTTGTTTTCTTTTTTACAAGTAATCGTTGAGATAGTCAACCAATAAATACAAGGAATGCCTTTAGAAAATGAAATTGTTCTAATGTTAAAAAACAGAGATGCAAATGGTCTTTCTGCAGCCTATAAAAGCTATGGAGGAGCTATTTATGGTATCGTTTTTAGAATGCTTCGGTCGGAGGAAGTAGCACAAGAAGTGTTGCAGGATACTTTCCTGAAAGCATGGGAAAACATTGGACAATATGACGCAAAGAAAGGCAAATTTTTTACATGGCTTTCTACTATTGCTCGTCGTTTAGCTATAGACCATACAAGAAGCGCAGGATTTAAAAAAGAAACAAAAACTAAAAGCATAGACGAATTCGTATATGAATCAGAAGCATGGTCGGAATCTCCAAATATTAAAGATATAGGACTGGAAAGGGTTATCAAATCTTTGGATGAAAAATATCGGGTTTTAATTGATATGGCATATCTACATGGATATACTCACCAAGAGATACATGAGAAGACTCAAATTCCTATTGGAACGATTAAGACTAGACTTCGTACAGCTATTACCGAACTTCGCCGTGTTTTGAGCGAAATGGCGACAAGCTGGAGTATTTTAATGCTATTTGTAAACGGATTAATGTAAAGAAAGTTGAATATACAAGCATACATATCATCTGGAATACTTGAAAGTTACGTAATGGGGTTGCTTTCTGATGTAGAGCATCAGGAAATAGAGCAACTGATAAACCAGTATCCAGAATTGAAGGCGGAATTAATTGCCATAGAGGAAGCTATGGAAAGTTATGCTAAAATGAAAGCGATAACTCCACCTGCTAACATAGAAGAGAAAATTTTAGCTAAAGCTATTTCAAGAACTACGGCAACAGTAGAGAAGAAAGAATTAGTTTCTTCTTCAAAATTGCCTGCTAGAATTTTACTTTTTGCAGCATTAGTTAGTTTGGCAGGTATGTTTTACTTTTACACTCAGCAAAGTAAATACCAGCAACAGTTAGCGGCAAACAATAAAGCGTTTGCTGAATTGCAAGCTAGTTACGACAATTTAAATAAAACATGCGACCAATTCAATCGCCAAGTAGCTTACTTGCGCGATCCTGCAAATAAACCTATTGTGATGAATGGTACAGCGATTGCTCCTAGTGCCAGAGCCGTAGTGCACTGGAATCCTACAGCTAAAAAATCTTTTTTGGATGCACTTAGCTTACCAGAACCACCTGCCAACAAACAATACCAACTGTGGGCGATTGTGGAGGGTAAACCAACTGACATGGGTATTTTTGATTTGAAAGCAGTAGATGAATTTCATTTGATTGAAATACCGTTCATTCCAAATGCACAAGCCTTTGCAGTTACCTTAGAGGACTTTGGCGGTAATCCAAAACCAAACTTAGACCAATTATATATCATTGGAAATGTGTAAATAAGCAGCTTGCGTGAAGAATTGTAACTTAAAGATTCTATTTATTTAGCTGATACTACGCAAAAGATTAATTACTCAAAAATAATCTAATCCTATAGGAATATGTCTTTAGCGCATTCACAAAAGGACATTATACAAGGCTTTAGACTAATCCTTTTATTTTATCTAAACTTCTATCTTCTTTCACAAGTAGGACTCACTCAGTAGCGTGTTTCTTAGAGCCTGTTTAAAAATTTTCTTTAGTCGAGAATCAATAGTTTGTGGTTCTGACAATGGTAAGGCGATGGAGTCTAGCGGGCTAAATGACTAAGCCTTACTGAAGTCAGGTTCATAAAATATTGGTTTTCAGTAATTAAAAATTTAAACATGCTCTTACTTGTAAAAACATCTCAACATTGAAAAACGAAAATGTAGAAGCTGCAAAGTACGTATCAAAAGCTACGATAACAGGTAGTAAGCATTCTGATTTGGCAGAATTAGTGGCATGCACAAAAAATTAGTTTTTTTTTGAAATCTAATTCATTAGCTGTTTTCGTATATCATTTTAGAAAAGAAGAAAAGTTTGACCTTATTTCATATGAATCTAGTTTGATGTTGAAATGGCAAGCCGTTATTAATGAGTGTTTATCTATGGTTGTTTTGATGGAGGCGGAAATTTAATTTTCCGCCTTTTTTTATTTTTTTTACTCTTCTTGATAATCGCGCAT
>CALDYY010000069.1 GCA_937944245.1 uncultured Saprospiraceae bacterium
ACTTTTGAGTATTCGCCTGTGCGTGCAGCCAGCATCAATGATAAAAACTCAACAGTACAGATTTATCCTAACCCTGTTGTTGACGAAATTGTCGTAGAATGGAGTAGCAAAGAAGTAGAAAACACGATGCTTAATTTATACAACGCTACTGGTCAAAAAGTGATGAGCAAGTCAGTGGTTTCACAAGATAGTTTTCAAAAAGTGGTGCTAGAACGCAATAACTTGCCAAGTGGTATTTATTTCTTACAAATTCAAAGCAATAGTTCCTCCTATACACAATCTGTAATTTTGAAAGATTAATGTTGAACGTAAAGTAATCGGTCTTTTTAAGAGGAGTAGTTTTTTAAAAGCTACTCCTCTTGTCGTTTATAGTACAGGGCTTTCCAACAAATGAATCGTTTGTTTATCGGCATCCAGCTCTGCATATGCTCCTACGGGTAGCACGCATTGGTGGTCAATGTGCCCAAAAGAAAGACCATGCACCATAGGAAGATTTAACCCCATGAGTCTATCTTTCAACGTTTCCATTAGAGTCAGAGAAAGGTCGTTTGGTTTAGCCTCACAATCATTAAAAATGCCAAGTGCAATCCCTTTGGCTTTATCTAAGTTGGCGGATTGCAATAGTTGAGTTAACATCCTATCAATGCGATAGGGTTTTTCGCCAATATCTTCTAGGAAGACAATCTTATCGGTGGCATCTAAACCATAAGGTGTACCTGCCATAGCAGCTATCAAAGTTAAGTTACCGCCTACTAATTGCCCAGTGGCTTTACCCTCTCGAAGTGTTGTGGTAGCGTAGTTGTTATTTTCACTGGCTTTTGCTTTGTTGGCTTCTGCCAATTTTATTTTCCATCGTTTCTTCTCCCTGAACAGCACTTTTTGAATTTGCTCCTGCGCATAATCTGGCATTTCGCCTGTTGCGTTCTGCCCATGAAAACTCATTAAGCCTGCTGCTACAAAAAAGGCTTGATGCAGTGCAGTGATGTCGCTATAACCGACAAACACTTTAGGGTTGTTGCGCACTAAGTCGTAGTTGATGTAAGGCAATAGGCGCGTGCAGCCATATCCGCCGCGAATGCACCAAATGGCATCTACAGTATCATCGCTAAACATGGCATGCAAATCTTCCAGTCGCTCTTGGTCTGTTCCCGCCACGAAACCATACACTTTGCCAACGTGCTTACCCATTTTTACCTTCAAACCCAATTTCTCCATATTTTCAACGGCTTGCTGCACTGCTTTTTCTGTGGCATAACTGCCAGGAGTAATCAAACCAACAGTTTGCCCTTTTTCTAGTCGTTTGGGTTTGAGTAAGTTCTTTTGCTTCGATTTTGTTAATTCACCTGCAAGCGGCAAGCCTAATGCGGCTACCGATAAGTGTTGTGCAAAGGTTCTTCGTTTCATGTTAATTGTTTGAATAATTCTTGGATAACGTTGATTTTCAGTTTTTAAGCAGGAATTGACCGTGCTTGTTCCCAAGCCCAAGCCGTGCGCATAATATCCTCAATGTTGCGTTTTGGTTGCCAACCAAGCACCTGAGTTGCTCGTTCTGTATTGGCATAAATGGCTACTACATCACCTTCCCTACGAGGTCCAATCTCATAGCGGAGTTTTTGTCCTGATGCTTTTTCAAAGGCTTTGATTGCCTCTAGTACCGTTGCTCCTTGTCCTAGACCTAAATTGAAGATTTCGTAATTCTTTTTGTTTTGCTTTTTCATTACATACTGCATTGCTTTGGTATGTGCATTGGCTAAGTCCATGACATGAATGTAATCTCGAACACAACTGCCGTCGCGCGTGTCATAATCTGCGCCAAAAACGGTTACCTTTTCCCGTTTGCCAATGGCTACACCTGTGATGACAGGCACAAGATTACTGGCATTACTGGTTGGGGATTCTCCCATTTTAGCACTTTCATGTGCACCAGCAGGGTTAAAATAGCGCAAAGCAATAGCATTAAATTGAGGATGTGCTTTGGCAAAATCATGAATAATTTCTTCTCCTATCTGCTTTGTGCGTGCGTAAGGCGATTCCGCGTCTTGCAGAGGTGTATCTTCTGTAACAGGTAATTGTTGAGTATTGCCATACACAGAACAAGAAGATGAAAAAATAAAATTTGGCACTTTGAAGTCTTTACAGCATTTTAAAATATGCAGTAAGCCATTAATATTATTATAAAAATATTCCCAAGGTTTTTCTACTGATTCCCCTACCGCTTTTAGGGCTGCAAAATGGATAACGCCAATGAGGTCTTTATTGTCTTCAAAAACACCTTTGGTTGCACTGTAATTCACCAAGTCGGCATTGTAGTTTTTGACGCGCACACCAGTTACCGCTTCTATGTTATCCAGTACGTCGGGGGAGGAATTCATATAATTGTCAATACTAATCACATCGAATCCATTATCTATCAAGTCAACGATGGTATGGCTTCCGATGTATCCAGTACCACCAGTGACTAAAATTTTATTTTTTTTTCTATTTTTCATGTGTTTACATTGAAACTTTGATTATTGAATAAATGCCTTGATTTTTGTAGCATCCTGCTACAAATTTATACCTTTAATATCAAATAACTTAGGTGAATTTAAGTAGCGCTAAAAATAAAGTAAAATGAACTTATTAGAATTGGTCAAATCTGTTCAACGAATTGCACAAGCAGCAGGTGAAGTCATCATGGAAATTTATGAAGACGCGGCGGGGGTTGAAATTAGCAAAAAGTCAGATAATTCTCCATTAACGCAAGCAGATAAGGCTGCTAATGAATTGATTTGTATAGGTTTAATTCACTTAACACCAAACATTCCCATTATTTCTGAAGAAAATAAGCAAATTCCTTACGAGGAACGCAAACATTACGATTATGCTTGGCTTGTTGACCCTTTGGATGGCACAAAAGAATTTATCAAACGCAATGGCGAATTTACGGTTAATATTGCCTTAATTCATCAGCAAAAAGTGGTATTGGGGGTCGTTTACACGCCAGCTACTGCGGAAATGAGTTGGGCGGTGCAAGGCAAAGGTGCTTACCAAATAAAAAATGGTGAAACTGTAAAATTAGTAGCTGCTAGTTTTACTAATCATCAGCAAGGGCTAGGTGTGGTTTGCTCGCGTTCGCACCTAACGGATGAGACACAATCCTTTATTGATGGACTAAATGCACCAAATTTGGTGTCTAGAGGAAGTTCGCTTAAGTTTTTGATTTTGGCAGAAGGCAAAGCCCACATTTATCCTCGACTAGCACCAACAATGGAGTGGGATACGGGTGCAGCACAAATCATACTAGAAGAAGCAGGTGGTCAAGTATTGGATAATCAAACAAAAGCACCTTTGCTATACAACAAAGAAAATTTGCTTAATCCTTATTTTATTGCTTATGGCAACCTTCAAGCATCTTGAGATATGATAAATTTGACGGCTGTTGTTATTGCCAGAAATGAGGCACATCAAATTGAGCGTTGCTTGGGTGCGTTAAAGCAAGTGGCGAATGAGATTGTATTAGTTGATAGTGGCAGCACAGACAATACCGCTGTACTTGCTCGACTGCTTGGCGCAAATGTGGTAGAATACAATTGGCAGGGTTATGCCCAAAATAAAAATTACGGTAACGCGCTCGCTCAATCCGATTGGATTCTTTCTATTGATGCGGATGAAGTCCTTTCTGAAGAACTAATACAAAGCATTCAGCAGTTACAAGTGTCTGAAAATGAAGTATATGCTTTGGATAGGATAAATAATTACTGCGGTACTTGGGTAAAATATAGCGGTTGGTATCCAGATTGGAAACCCCGTATTTTTAATCGGAAGCAAGTGCAATGGCAAGGTGATTTTGTGCACGAAACACTTTTCGTTCCCAGCTATTTTAAAATGATAAAACTGAAGGGTAAACTATGGCATTATAGTTACAACAGTCCACAGGATCATATTCGAAAAGTTAGTGAATACGCAGGTTTATCTGCAAAGTCCTTATTTCAAAAAGGGAAAAAATCATCGTTTTTTAAAATTTGGTTTTATCCTATAATTCGTTTTTTAAAAACTTATTTATTGAAATTGGGCTTTTTGGATGGTAGAGCGGGTTTAAGTATTAGTCGGTACGATGCCTATCTTGTTCACTTGAAGTATAAACAACTAAAAGCACTTCATGCAAAAAATTAAGCTATTACACATTTCTTCGGCATTAACTTGGCGAGGTGGCGAGCAGCAAATCGCCTATCTATTGGAAGAACTCCAAAAATATGAAGTGGAGCAACATGTTTTTTGTGTAGAGAAAACTCCATTAGCAGTATGGTGCGAAAAAAACAAAATAAGCCATTTTGCTTACAAGAAAAAGTCTTCTATTTCTACTAAAGTGGCAGAAAAAGTAGCTGCTTTTTGTTACATTAAAAAAATAAACCTCATCCATGCGCACGATAGCCATTCCCATACTTACGCTTTCATGTCCGTAGTGTTAAATTGGAATAAAGCCGGGATTGTGGTAAGTCGTAGGGTTGATTTCCCAATTCGACGTAGTTTTTTTTCTAGTTGGAAATATAATCACAGTAGCATAAAGAAAATAATTTGCGTATCGGAAGGTGTCAAATCCGTCCTTCTTCCTGCTATTAAAGACAAAGAAATACTAAATGTAATTTACGATGGTATTGATATTGAACGATTTGTATTTCATCAGTCCAATATATTACATCGTGAATTTAGTTTGCCAAAAGAAAAAATAATCATTGCGAACATTGCTGCTATTGCAAATCATAAGGACTATTTTACATTTGTTAATACGGCTAAAAACCTAATTAGTAGAGGATTAGATGTTGTATTTTTTATAATTGGCGATGATGGTGGAGAAGAAGCCATTATAAAAAAGTATGTCCATCAACAAAATCTTTTTTCGCATATTATTTTTACAGGATTTAGAACAGACATTCCTCAAACTCTACCTGAAGTGGATGTACTATTATTCACAAGCAAGGAAGAAGGACTGGGGACGACAATTTTAGATGCCTTTGCTTGCAAAGTTCCAGTAGTAGCAACGGCTGCTGGAGGGATTCCTGAAATTATAACCCATGAAAATACTGGGTTGCTCGCTCCAGTTGGTGATGCGCAAACACTAGCTCATTATGTTGAAAAAATATTAGCAGACCGTAATTTACGGGAGCAACTCATTGAAAATGCTTGGCAAAAAGTAAAATATTTTAGTAAAGAGAACATGGCAAAAAAGACGCTTGAAGTGTATCAATCCTTATTAAACTAATTAGTGCTCAAGCAGTTGCTGAAAAAAAATTTCATAATTTAAAATAGTGCGCTCCATTGTAAATCGCTCCGTAGCAGCTTTATAACCCTGCTCAACTAGCTGTTGGCGAACTGTTTCGTTGTAAAGCACTACTTTTATTTTCTCTACCAATTCTTCAATGTTGCCATCCTCAAACCAAAGTCCGTTTTTTTGATTATCGAGTACATCAATTATTCCCTCATAACGTGTGCCAATTACAGGCGTTTTCGCTCCCATTGCTTCAACAAGCACCAAGCCAAAACCATCGGTAGTAGAGGCTAGTATATTAACAGTCATCAAGGGGTAATAATTCATCACTTCATTAGGGCTGACTTTTCCTGCATAGATAATAGTCTGCTGAATACCCAGTTGTTGTACTAATTCATCAAAAGTACCTGCTTCGATACCAACAAACAGCACTTTGATATTTTTGTCCAAATAAGGTAGTGCTTGAATAATTTGAGCTTGGTTTTTCAACCTCGATACACAACCAATCACTTTATCTTTTGGCGAAAGATCAAATTGTTCCCTTAATGCGGCTACTTTTTGAGGGTCAATCCAACTATATTTTTCCGCAGGGATACCATTATAAATTACTGCTATATGGTGTGCTGGAATACCTTTTTTTATAAATGTTTTTTTTAATTCATCACTAATGACCACAATTTTATCTGTTCCTTTCCAGTAGAACCAATTTTGTAAGCGACCACCTGCGCTTTTGGGCGTTTGTCGGCGCGTATGCACTACTTTGACAGGGAGGCGATACCACCAACGAGCAAAAATGGCCAAGTATCTATCTTTGCTCGATTGGGCATTAATTATCTGGATATCAAAATCTTTTACGGCTTTTTTTATTTGTCGTAAACTAGTCCTACTTACTTTACTTTTGAAAGTCATGGGGTACAAAATCACTTTTGTTTCACTCAGCAATTTATAAAGCAGCGATGCTTGGCGGCAACCTACCACTACTCGATGTCCCTTGTTGGCAAGCCCTTCGCTTAGGTAGGCAATAGAATTGGTAGAGCCAGCCATATCTCCTTGATATGTCAAAAAAAGCAGATTCATGCTTTTTATTTTTTCTGCAAAGGTAACGAACATTCCTTGTAAAATAAGCTATATTGTTGATTTGATGTGGACTTGGAAGCATATGGTCGAAGTATTTTTGATATTTATCCTAAAAACTTTCTTGCTTGCTCAATTTGTTATATATTTAGTCCACAATAGATTCATAAAAAACAAAAAACATTTTGTCATTATAAAATTGATTCCTATGCCATTTGAGCCATTTTTTTTAATTGGAGGATTTTTTACCTTCATCATTTTGATGTCAGGTATATTCACTGTTAAACAACAATCCGTTGCTATCGTAGAACGCTTCGGTAGATTTCATAGCCTTCGCCGTTCAGGTTTGCACTTTAAAATTCCTATGTTTGACCGAATTGCTGGTCGTTTGAGTTTGAAAATTCAACAACTTGATGTTCGTGTTGAAACGAAAACTAAGGATAACGTATTTGTACGACTTAACGTTTCTGTACAATATCACGTACTCGCTGAGGCGCTTTATGATGCGTTTTACAAGCTGGAAAGCCCAAATTCTCAAATTACAGCGTATGTTTTTGATGTAGTGCGAGCAGAAGTACCTAAACTAAAATTAGATGATGTGTTTGAGCGCAAAGATGACATTGCTGTTGCGGTGCGTAGAGAATTGGAGGAAGCGATGAACGAATACGGCTATGGTATTGTCAAAGCATTAGTAACAGATATTGACCCGGCGGAAGAAGTGAAAGTTGCTATGAACCAAATTAACTCTGCCGAACGAAAAAAAATTGCTGCGGAATATGAGGGAGAAGCAGAGAAAATCCGAATTATTGCTAAAGCTAGAGCCGAAGCAGAAAGTAAGCGACTTCAAGGACAAGGTATTGCTGACCAAAGAAGAGAAATTGCTAGAGGTTTGGAAGAGTCTGTGGACGTGTTGAATAAAGTAGGTATTAATTCTCAAGAGGCTTCTGCCTTGATTGTTGTTACTCAACACTACGATACAATGCAATCTATGGGTGAGCATTCTAGAAGTAACTTGATTTTGTTACCTAATAATCCAACAGCAGGTGCGGATATGTTAACGCAAATGATTACTGCCTTCACAGCTTCTCAACAACTTGGTGAGGAAATGAAGCGCATTCCCGTACCACAGCAAAAGCAAATTGAGTTGAAGAACAACAAGTAACTTCAAAATGGTTGAATAGAAAAATCCTACAAACATTGTTTGTAGGATTTCTTTACTATCTACTTCTTTAAAATAACTTCATAAAGGTCTGTTCTTCTGTCTTTTAGCGTAGTTACACTTCCGTACTCATGCAACTCTTTTAGGAGTTCCAAATCCACGTCGCCGATGATGGTCATTTCTGAGTTTGGTGTCGCCTCAGCTTTTATAGCATTGGTAGGAAAGGCAAAGTCGGAGGGCGTAAAAATTGCCGACTGCGCAAATTGCATATCCATATTGTTTACTTTTGGCAAATTCCCTACACAACCCGCAATAGCAACATAGCATTCGTTTTCTACGGCTCTTGCTTGGGCGCATCTTCGCACGCGATTGTAGCCATTTTGAGTATCCGTCAAAAACGGTACAAATAAAATACGCATTCCTTGAGCTGCCAACAATCGAGCCAACTCTGGAAACTCAACGTCGTAACAAATGAGAATACCTATTTTACCACAATCAGTATCAAATACTTTTATGATGTCTCCACCCACCATTCCCCAAGCATCTACCTCAGAAGGTGTTGGATGAATTTTATCGTATTGCTCCCAACTGCCATCTCTTCTGCATAAAAAAGTGCGGTTCAATAGTCGTCCATTTTCTACAACGGGCATACTGCCTGTGATGATGTTTACGTTATAGGACACTGAAAATTCGATGAAGCAATTCTTCAAAGGTTCTGTGAATTGTGCCAATTCACGTATGGCTTTGGCTTCCCCTAAGTGGTTAAACTTCGCCATGAGCGGTGCATTAAAAAATTCCGGAAACAAAATAAAATCCGACTGATAATCACTCAACGCATCTACAAAAAATTCAATTTGTTCCACAATGGCATCAAAATCCTTAAATATTCGCATCTGCCACTGCACTAATCCTAGACGAACGATAGACTTTGGTGTATTCAAAAAAGAAGGTCCTTCGTGGTAAGAAATATTAATCCACTCTAATAGGGTCGCATATTCTAGGGACTCCTTGTCTGTGGGTAAGTAATTCTTAATAATTTTTTTTACGTGGAAGTCATTGGACAACTGAAAAGTCAGTGTAGGATCATAAATTTCTTTGAGCCTTACTTTCTCAATATATTGTTGTGGACTCATTTCGTCAGCATATAAGTGGTAGTAAGGTATTCTTCCACCTGCCATAATTGATCGAAGGTTTAGTTCCTCACACAATTCTTTTCGTGCATCGTATAAGCGTCTGCCCAATCGCAAACCTCTGTAATCGGGGTGAACAAATACATCAATTCCATATAAAACGTCACCCTTTGGAGTGTGTGTAGTGAAGCGATAGTTTCCTGTAATTTGTTTATAGGTGTGATTATCTCCAAATTTCTTAGAGTTTACAATGATACTCAATGCAGCAGCCACTACTTTTCCATTGACTTTGATGCAAAGTTGCCCTTCGGGAAAAGCTTTAAGTAGTATTTTGATGTCATCCATGCTCCAATAAGGATCGTCGAGATTTCGATACACCTCAATCATGGTGTTCTTTAAATCTAAGTAATCCTCGAATTTTAAATTAAGTAGCTCAATTTTAGAACCAACAATTTCCATATGTTTATTTTTACTGACTATATAAGTTATTCTAGCTCAGAATTGTTTTTGTTCATACCAAATAGCCTGAAATTGGTCTTGTAAAATATAGGAATCGTCTAAAAAATTAACCAAAAAGTGAGCGATAGTTGTTTGCTTTGCAAATATATATTTGTAGATACCTCTTTTATGACAACAAGAATTGAGCAATTACATCAATTTCTCATTAGGCACAAAATACATCATATTGTATTTTGGGTAGCTATGTTGGTGGGATTAATGCTCTACCAAGGCATGGAAGAAGGCTTTTGGTTTACTTTTTTCAATAATGTGATTATTGTTAGTTTTTTTGCTATCTTAATTTATCTTAACCTCAATTACCTGATTCCTAAGTACTTAATTCCTAATCGCCCTTGGATGTATAGCCTCTCTTTGATAGTGAGTTGTTTTATTTTGATTACTGCCAAAGAGATTATTCAATTCTTTTACTTTGAATTGACCAGCCGAAAGCATGCCCAAAGAGTGCTGCTTGAGAGCATTAACATTCAATTTCTGCAGGCTTTTATCGTACTAGTTATTTCCACCATTACCAAAATTACTAGCGATTGGCTGCGCCACACAAGAGAAAGGAAAGAACTCGAAAACCGCACCATGCAAGCGGAATTACGTTTTTTGAAATCGCAAATTAATCCTCATTTTTTGTTCAACACTTTAAATAATCTTTACGCGCTCACTTTGAAAAAGGACGACAGAGCACCCGAAATTGTCATTAAATTGTCAGAAATGATGCGTTACATGCTTTATGAATGTAATGAAAAAAGTGTTCCTTTACAAAAAGAGGTTGCCTATTTGCGTAACTACTTAGATTTGGAAAAACTACGACACGGTCAAAAAGTAGAAATTAGCCTTGAGGTGAATGGCATCATTAACAATCAGCAAATTGCACCGCTGATGTTTATTCCCTTCTTAGAAAATAGTTTTAAACATGGGTTAAACCAACAAATTGAAAAGTGCTTTGTGAATATTGTCCTCAATGTGGATGAAAATTATCTCCATTTTTTCATTGAAAATGGCAAACCAGATTATATTCCACCACCTAGTCAGCATCGTAGCGGAGGCATTGGGCTAGTGAATGTTCGCCAGCGTTTGAATTTGCTATATCCCAAAAGTTATGAATTGAGTATTGATGATACGCCCAAAAGTTATGCTGTTAATTTGATGATTCAGCTTTAGTATTTATAGTTGATTATCATTGACTTAAATGTTAAAAGTTTATTAATAAAACCAAAAAAAAGTTAATATCACATTTTTTTCTTGTTGCATAAAATAATTAGTTACTTTTTCACATTAATATAGTCAAAAGCAAAAACAAAATATCACTTCTTATTGATTAAAAATGCTACACGTTTTTTAGATAGATAATTTGGGCAAAGATAAGGAAAGTAGATATATCTATCTGAATCTTAATTACAATTACAATTTATTCATTTAACCAGTTTAATTATAGGAGAACTATACACTTAATGTTGCATTTAGCATCGTTTTGTACTATTGGCAGCGATTATTTTTTTATCTAAACAACTTTAGTGTAATGAAAAACTCCCATTTTTTGACCTTAGCGTTGGTTATAATGCTACAACTTAGTGCATATGCACAAATGGAAAATGCTTCTGCTTCTGCAATTACTGAAAGTGAAGCCGTAGAAGCCACCAACAAAAAGAAAGGTAAAACAACTGAGATAAGTCAAGCGCAACGCATTAACCTAGTTTTTGAGGGCATTCGCTCTGGCGATGTAGAAATGTTCAAGAAACATTGGTTTCCAATGATGGCTTATGAGTTTGATAAAGATGGCGAAAACATGTTAACATTAGCCATTAAATCAGGAAATCCTGAAATGGTGAAATTAGTTGAGGAACATTCCATTATCAATAGAAAAAATAGAGCAGGTGAAACGCCATTGACCTTAGCGATTAAATCAAAAAATCCTGCTATCATTGATATTGTCGTAGAGCGTGCCAAAGCTGCTTTAAAAAATGATTTGGGCGAAACGCCACTCTTTTTAGCGCTAATTCATTATGATAAAATTGATTTTATCCAAACGCTTTTGAGCAAGGGCGCGGAAGTGAATGACCGCTCCAATGGTATTACGCCATTGTATAAGGCAGTAGAGTTGAACAAAGTACAGTTTGTAGCACTATTTATCAAGAATGGAGCAGATGTTAGTATGCCAAACCACGATGGTAGTATTCCTTTGGCTTTAGCCGTTCAGGAAAATAAAGAAACCATTGTTGGTATCCTGCTACATGGAAGTAAAAATGCTGAAAAGGATGCAAATTGGAAAAACCATCTTGGTGAACCACTTTTGGTGCTGGCGGCTGCCAATGGACAAGTCAACGCTGTTAGAACATTAATAAAATATGGGGCTTATCCTGATGCCACCGATTACATGGACAATACAGCACTTACGATGGCAGCAAGGAGTGGTAATCCTGCTATGATTAGCTACCTTGTAGAAAATGGTGCTAACCTCAATCATCAAAATATGTTGGGCATTACACCAATCACTGTCGCTGCAGAATCAGGGCATTTTGCTGCTGCCAATTACCTTGCATCACGGGGCGCTGATGTAAGTACCAGAAGCTTTGCGGGCATAGCTGCTAGTGATTTTTATAGCTTTACTAGCTACGATGCAACCACCGATAAACCTTGAATAAAATAGGAATAAGTCAAAAAATAATCTACCCCTAAATCCAAAAATTGTAAAGTGTAGCGGTAGCTCAAGGGGCTTCAACAGATGTGTTGAACCCCTTGGTTTTTTATGTATTTCATTTAAAAGGCTTGCTAAGTCTTTTAAAGTATGACTGTTTATGCTACCCCCAAGTCTCTCATAATAGCATTTAATTTCTCACTAAGTTGTTGCTGTACCATTGCATAATCTTCTTTTCGGTGAAGTGGCGCATTTACACTGCAATAGAACTTTACTTTAGGTTCTGTGCCAGAAGGTCGTGCCGAGATGATGCTACCATCTGCGGTAAATAGCTGAATCACATCCGAAGAAGGTAAATCTATGGTAGTAGTTTTCGTGTTGGCTAAGTCGTAAGATATTTGATTTTCGTAGTCTTTAATCATCACAACACCCGAACCCGCTAGGGTAAGCGGTGGATTCGAGCGTAAGTTCTTCATCATTTCCTGAATTTCTTCTGCCCCTTTTTTGCCTTCGCGCTTGAGGGAAATTAATTTTTCTTGATAACAACCATAGGTTGCATAAAGACTTAATAGTGCATCGTATAAGCTACTGCCTTGATCTTTGTAATAAGCAACCATTTCGGCAATCATAGCGCAGGCAATTACTGCATCTTTATCTCTGGCATGTTCACCTACCAAGTAACCATAACTTTCTTCCCCACCAGCAATGAACGTGCGTTCTCCTTCTAATTTGGTCATTATTTCACCAATATACTTGAAACCAGTCAGTGTATTGAAGCATTCCACATTTTTGGAAGCAGCAATTTTATCAATTAAATAGGAAGTAACAATTGTTTTTACAATGTATTCTTTTCCAGTCAATTTACCTGATTTTTCCCAAGCGGTTAGCATGTAGTGAATTAATAAACAAGCGGCTTGATTGCCATTGAGTAGTACAAATTCTCCTTTATCATTTTTTACGCCAACTCCCACGCGATCGCCGTCAGGGTCAGTTGCCATTACCAAATCGGCATCTACCTCTTTTGCTTTTTTCATGGATAAAGCCATCGCCTCTGCCTCTTCTGGGTTTGGATAAACCACCGTAGGAAAGTTCCCGTCTGGTATATTTTGTTCTTCTACCAGAATAATATTCTCAAAACCAAATCGGCGCAAAACAGGTGGCACTAACACTCCACCAGTACCGTGTATGGGTGAAAACACAATTTTTAAATCTTTTTGACGCTCAATAGCTCCTTTTGAGATAGAAAGTTTGACCAGTTCATCCAAATATTGTTCGTCTAGGGCTTCGCCAACCAACTCAATATTGTGGCTACCGCCAGTGAACTTAATGTCTTTCACGTTTTGAATATTACGAACTTCTGTCATCACATTTTCGTCATGAGGCGCAACTAGCTGCCCACCATCTGCACCATATGCCTTATAACCATTGTATTCTTTTGGATTGTGGGAAGCCGTCAGCATAACACCCCCTTGACAGCCTAGCGCACGGATAGCAAAAGAAAGCATCGGCGTTGGTCGCAATTCTTTGAAAAAATAAACGTAAATACCATTCGCAGCAAATACTTCTGCCGTAATTCTTGCTAAAGTATCAGAATCGTTGCGACTGTCATGTGCAATAACAACCTTAATAGCTTGGTTGGGATAAGTTTTAAGCAAATAGTTACTAAATCCTTGAGTAGCACCACCAATAGTATATTTATTTACTCGATTAGAACCCACACCCATAATGCCTCGCAGCCCTCCTGTTCCAAAATCTAAATCTTGATAAAAAGCATCTGTCAAGGCGGTTATGTCGTTTTTTGCTAGTAAAGATTGGATGGCATTTTTAGTATTAGCATCATAATCGCCTCTCAACCAATGATTTACTTTTTCAAAGATAGTGGGTTCTAACGTCATCATTTTTGCTTCGTTTTTGGTAAAGAAATTGTTGGCTAAAATTAGTGGAATTTTATTATCCTGCCAAGCGAATCGTTTTATCGTTTTGTGTTTTAGCTTAATTTCTATTTTCATGCTCAATCACTAACTCCATGTCGGACACTCAGAAGATAGAAAAACTTTATTATGTTTCCTGCGAAAGTATTTTTTTGACTCATTTCAACCTATCCTTATTAATTTTTGTGTAGATAGAAAAAGAGGCTGAAGGACTCCCGAAAGAAGTTTATTGTGCTTTTATTCGAAGATTATTGTCTCTAAATTCTACAATACTAGGCAAAAGTAAATATTGCTTAAATTTGATTTACATATTAATACATATTAAAAATACCTTATAATTAACTTGTTTTTACCTATCTGGGTATCTCACTTTCTGTCCATAGTGTCCGATTTTTTCTATTGTAATTTTGAACCATAAAGAGTAAGTAAGATAAATCTTAACAAGATAAAGTAGTACAGCAAGTATTGTTTATTGTGTCTGGGGGAAGCTCAAAAGAGTCTCCCTTTTTTATTACGATTGTTTTTTTGCGTTTTTATATTGTTTTTTGCGTTTTTTGGCTTATCTTTGCATTAAACGCAATAACGCTACATGAAACTATTAGTAGATAGCGGTTCCACCAAAGCAGCATGGGCTTTCCTGAAAGAGGGAAAAGTCTCAACCCAACTTACCACTAAAGGAATTAATCCTTATCAGCAAGAAGCAACAACCATCCAAGACCAAGTCCTACACACATTAGAAGAAAAAGCACTTTTAATAAAAGAAGTTTTTTTTTATGGTTCGGGCGTAACGCAAAGTAGTAAATCTAAGATAGAAAGTGCTTTTGATGCAGTTTGTCCTCAACTCATTCATATTGAAGCACAGAGTGATATTGTGGCGGCGGCAAGAGCTTTATGCCAGCATGAAGCGGGCATTGCTTGCATTTTAGGTACAGGCTCTAATAGTTGCCTTTATGATGGGAAGGAAATATTGGCGAATATTGGCGGCTTTGGCTTTATTCTTGGCGATGATGGTAGCGGTGCAGTATTGGGCAAACAGCTTTTGTCAGACTTTTTACATCATAAAATACCAAATGATTTACACCAAAAGTTGCAAAAAGAATATGACCTTACAGTAGGTAATATCTTGGAAAAAGTATATCGCGAGGATTATCCTAATCGTTTTCTTGCTGGTTTTTCCCCATTTTTGCTGAAATATGCCAATAATGACTATGTTCATCATTTGATTGTTACAGAATTTCGCCGCTTTTTTTTGAGAAAGGTATTAGACTACCCCAATTCGCTAGCTTACACGGTTCACTTTACAGGGTCTATTGCTTTTCATTTCAAGGATAAACTTCTTTTAGTAGCTCAAGAATTGGGATTGCAAATAGGTAGCGTTGAAAAAGCACCTATGGACGGATTGATTCAATATCATTTGAACAAATAATTGCTATGCTGAAACAGGAACGACATGCTTTGATATTACAGGAAATCAATAGGCACAATAAAGTGCTCTCTTCTGATTTGAGCATGAAATTGAGTGTTTCTGAGGATACAGTGCGAAGAGATTTGCATGAATTGGCAAAAAACGGCAAGATATTAAAAGTGCATGGTGGTGCTGTTTCCAAATCATTTCATAGTATTTCCTATGACCAAACCGAAGTGTATGCAATTGAGCAAAAACAACTTATTGCACAAAAAGCGGTAACGCTGCTTAAAGAAGGAATGTTTATTTTAATTAGTGGTGGCACGACTTGTCGAGAGTTTGCAAGGGGCATTCCTAAAGATTTGAGCTTGACTATTTTTACACCAAGCCTGACTACTGCAATTCAATTGATGGACAACCATGCGGCAGAAGTGATTTTGTTAGGGGGCAAACTTTCCAAAAACGCAAGAATGGCAGTAGTGGGCGAAGTCTTTCAGCAGCTCAATCAAGTGAAAATGGACTATTTTTTCACAGGTTTGAATGGTTTTGACCCCAAAGAAGGAATGACTGATAACGATTGGGAAGTCGTACAACTTTCTAAAGCCATGATAAAGTCGGCTCAACAGATAGCAGCCTTGAGCATTGCTGAAAAATTATTTACAGTTCAACCCATAAAAGTTGCTGATGCTCATAAGGTTAGTTTGTTGATAACTGAATTAGTACCTTCTGATGAGCGATTCGTTCCTTTCATGAAAGAGGGAATCACAATTTTGTAAACATAAACACTTGATGATATGATTTCAGCACCAGTTAAAAATGCCACTATTGTTGGGGACAATATTCCTTACAATCCATTTACGACACTTGAGAAGATTCCGACAAAAATTTTTGAAAAGTCGGATATTGCTTCTCGTGCCGTAGCAGAGGAAATTGCTGCGCTTATTCGAGATAAGGCAAGCCGAAATGAACTCTGCGTATTAGGTTTGGCGACAGGCTCTACCCCCAAAACACTTTACGGGGAGTTGGTTCGATTGCATAAAGAAGAAGGTTTAAGTTTCAAAAATGTAGTTACTTTTAATTTGGATGAGTATTATCCGATGAGTCCCAACGCTTTACAAAGTTACGTTCGCTATATGAACGAATACCTTTTTGACCATATTGACATTCCAAAAGCAAATATTAACGTTCCCGACGGTACGCTACAAAAATCAGCAGTATTAGATTACTGTCGAGCCTATGAGCAGAAAATTCAATCATATGGCGGTTTAGATTTGCAAGTATTAGGCATCGGACGCACAGGACACATTGGTTTCAATGAGCCAGGGTCTGGTCAAGAATCCAGAACGCGCTTGGTCACACTTGACCACTTGACTATTCAAGATGCTGCCAATGATTTCTTTGGTGAATCCTTTGTGCCAAGAAAAGCTATTACAATGGGGGTTGGGTCTATTATGTCTGCCCGACGATTGATTTTGATGGCTTGGGGGGAGAAAAAAGCATCAATTATACAACGTACCGTAGAGGGTGAAGTAAGTGATTCTGTACCTGCAACTTATTTGCAGTTGCACGAAAATGCGATTATTATCCTAGACGATGGGGCTAGTGCGCAACTTACGCGCGTAAAGACGCCTTGGGTGCTTGGGGACATTGAGTGGAGTAACTACATGGTAAAAAAAGCAGTCATTTGGTTGAGTTTGAAATTACAACGTCCGATTTTGAAATTGACGAACAGAGATTATATGGACAACGGTATGAGCGATATCATCACAGAGTATGATTCCGCTTATAACGTTAATATTAAGGTATTCAATCAGTTGCAACATACAATCACAGGGTGGCCTGGTGGGAAACCAAATGCTGACGACACTAATCGTCCAGAAAGGGCTTTTCCAGCAAAGAAAAGAGTTGTTATTTTTAGTCCACACCCTGACGATGATGTAATTTCTATGGGAGGTACATTTATCCGTCTTGCTGATCAATCGCATGAGGTACATGTAGCCTATCAGACTTCAGGTAATATTGCTGTGCATGATGAGGATGTCATTCGATTTGCTGATTTTGTAAATGAATACCACGAAGCATTTGGGTTAAAGCAAGATGTTACGCAAATCATGTTCAACGCTATTAAGCAAAAATTGCAAAGTAAAAAGCCTTGGGAAAGAGATTCCTCCGAAGCGTTGCGCATAAAAGGTCTAATTCGTAGAGGTGAAGCAAAGGCTGGTTGTCGCTCGGTGGGTATTCCAGATGAAAATGCTCATTTCTTGGATTTACCTTTCTACCAAACAGGTACTGTAAATAAAAAGCCATTGTCTTGGGAGGACGTTCAAATTACAATAGATTTACTGCAAAAGATTAAGCCGCACCAAGTGTATGCCGCTGGTGACTTAGCTGACCCGCATGGAACACATCGTATTTGTTTAGA
This sequence comes from uncultured Saprospiraceae bacterium, assembly GCA_937944245.1. Lineage (GTDB taxonomy): Bacteria > Bacteroidota > Bacteroidia > Chitinophagales > Saprospiraceae > JAAUTG01. Next base: position 17,515 of record CALDYY010000069.1, read on the forward strand.
AGCTGTTTTTCAAGCACTTGGCGAACTAAAACGCAAAGCAGTGGAAGGGGATGAGGCGTCGCAATGGGTGAAAGATTGTTGGCTTTGGTTGTATAGAGGAGCATGGCAAGAGTGGGATATTGAAGACATTGATATGGCAGTGCCATTAAGCCCCGATGAATTGATGCGCAAGCGCAAAGCTATTTTCAAGCATCAATCTCAAAAAGATGGTGTAATGTTCCCTGGCGACGACGACCGCGAGTTTTGGCAAAGGGCAGAAGTACGAAACAGAGCAACAGCCGTAGCTTATGATGCACTAGGTTTAGCCAATTATGAAGCGATGGAAGCCTTTAAGCGTTGGCATTACTAGAGGTATTAGGTTGGGTGCTAGGTATTGGGTTTTAGGTACTAGGATAAAAAATAACACCTAATATCTAAAACCCAACACTTCTACATCCACAATCCATGGAAACCGAGTGGGATATTGTGCGGTAATAATAGCTCGGCAAGTGGAGTTAAGTCTGAACCATTCATAATGACTAAGCTCGTTTGGAGCTGTTCAGGGTCAAATTTTAGAATGAGTACCCAGCCTTCATCTTCTTTGATAGCATTGGGATGGGGAACAAAAATAGGTTCACTGGGCAGACAAGGGTAAATGCTATGATAGGTGTTTTTTTTCTCTTGGACAGCTACTTTTTGTATGCCTGTTAACAACTCTGTTTCCTCGTTAGGTGCGCCAGCCATTGACCAAAAATATTCATAAAATTGCCCTGTTCTTTCTGGATGAATTTCGCCCAGTTCGCAATAGTGGTCGCTTAAAATCTCTTTTTCTACTTTGCCCGTATCTAGGTGAATGCGATGTCGCGTTAAAATACCTTTAGGGACGCCTACTTCTTTTCCTTTCAAAAAGGATTTCATATCTCTTGCTGTTGGGAAATCGGGCAGTACAGCAGCATCTACAACAAGTGTATTTTCGTTTTCTTCATATCCTCCAGCATAATGAAAAATAAAGCCAAAGTCTGTTTCTAGTCGTTTAATTTTTTGATTATCAATGATTAATATAGTTGTTTTCTTTGCCTTATTCACTCGAATAGACCCTACTGGCGTATCTAACCCGACAAATGTTCTGACAATATTAAATTCAACAGGAGGTAAAAAAAATATTTTTTTGCTGCTTTGGGTAAGTATGAAATCATGGGCAAAAGTCATGCCTGGCATATTAATAACTTGCTCAATAGCTGCTTCGCCATTGGGTTCTATTTTGTAGAGTACCAAACGTTGCTTCAATCCAGGAACAGTACCAAAGTTGTACAATACGCCTGTTTTAGGATGTATTTTAGGATGTGCTGAAAAAGAGAGTTCAGGGAAAATCAATTTATCTAATGCAGAAAAAGAATTTTTTAATACACCATTATAATCATATCTCGAAAGTGTAGCCAAAGTCTCTGGGTCAATTTCATGGGGTAAGCCGCCTTCCCAGAGTGCTAATAACTTACCTGCATGATAGACCAAGCTAGTGTTAGCAGCATTTTTAAAGCGCATGCGCAATAAATTTTTGCTAAAACCACCCGGGATATTCGTGCCAAAGCTGCGGTATAGCATTTTCCCTTGTTTTTCCTCCGCTTCAAATTCTTTTGTCCTGACATAGCGGTTGCTGTAATTCACCTTTCCGTTTTTAAAACGAAAAGCAGCAATCATGCCATCTCCATCAAAAAGGTGGTCATATTTTACGCCTTGATGCTCGAAGCGTCCATTACCATTCCTGAAGAGCGTTCCTTGCAATGCTTCAGGAATATTACCCTTGATGAGTGGCAATTCAAAATTGGCATATTCTTGCGTTACACATTTTGTTGCTTCCAGATAAGTTTGAAGAATGCCCATGTTGATTCATTTATGCTATGACAGCTTGTTGTTTTTCTAAAATGCGATGAATAATTATTTCGCCGTGATCTCTTGTGTTTTCAATAAATAATTTACTGGTTTCCATTCCTGCACAAACTACACCAGCTAAATAAACATTGGGCAAATTTGTTTCTAAAGTATCTTCATTAAAAGTGGGGAGTTGTGCTTGGTCTTCAGAAATTTCAATGCCTATCTTTCTCAAAAAGGTATAATCTGGACGATAACCCGTCATGGCTAATACGAAATCGTTAGCAATCGTTAGTTTGCCTTCGGGTGTATTTAAAATGACTTCATTTGGCAAAATTTCTTGAATAGTGCTGTTAAAATAGGTAGGAATACTTCCTTCTTTGATTCTATTTTCCAAATTAGGCTTTATCCAGTATTTTACTTTATTGCTAATTTCGCTGCCGCGTACCAGCATCTTCACTTTTGCTCCTTTTTGCCATAATTCTAAAGCGACTTGAGCCGCTGAATTTCTCGCACCGACCACTAGCACTTCCTGCCCGATATAAGGATGAACATTATCGTAATAGTGCTTCACTTTGGGTAAATCCTCACCTGGTACGTTTAGTAAATTTGGCGTATCATAATAGCCAGTTGCCAACACGATAGCCTTTGCTTGGTAAGTATTTTTATTCGTGGTAACCAAGTAACCTGCTTTGGCTGGATTCACTTGCTCAACAGGTTCGTAGAATTGTATGTTTAGCTTATAAACTTGCATTAATCGGCGATAATATTCCAGTGCCTCCTCTCGGGTTGGCTTTTCATAGTGCGAAATAAAGGGGGTATCTCCGATTTCCAGTAGTTTTGAAGTCGAAAAAAAAGTCATGTTCGTTGGAAAATGATACAGAGAATTAGCCAATACTCCTTTTTCAATGATAAGATAATTTAATTGAGCTTTAGCTGCTGCTATGCCGATGTTAATGCCTGTTGGTCCCGCACCAATGATAATTAAATCGTAATGTTTCATGTCGTCATATATTGTTGTTGTGCATTAAACATCTATTCACAACACTTCTTCACCCAAAATGGCTAACTTGAAAATCTTTTTTGACAATTTTTTTGATAAGCATTTCACTTTGTAAAAAGTTACCATATATTTGTAAACGTATTAAATATTTTTTTAATGCAATACTTTCCTACATGCCGATTCAAACAAACATACACGGGTTTGGCTACATCAAAAAGTCTATGGAATTTATAGATCATCTAATTGAGATTATTTCTGACTCTTTACAAATTGGGTCAGAGAAATAAGTTGTCTAAACCGATACAACAGTAAAAAACAACCTTCGAGAGGAGCATGACGCTTGGTGTTACCTATTTTTAAAGCGTATTTACAGCACAACCTTGTGAAGACATCTGTGGAGGAATTTTCTCAACAGATGCTTCTAAAGGTAAATTTATCTTAAATCGCTTGATGATTGAATGGCTGAATAACCATTTCAGAAACCACACCAGAAAGTGGTTGTTGACAAAGAAACCAAACTGCTTTTGCAGCTTCTTTAGCAGTGATAAACTTATCCCTGCTTACTTTCATATCAATTTCATCCCAAAAGGGAGAATCTACACCACCTAAATACAAGTTTGTTATTCTGATATTGGTACGCTTCAACTCTTCCCTCACTGATTTTAACATTCCGTTCAATCCATACTTTGAGGCAGCATAAGCGGCTGCACCTGCCATCGGCGTTTTGCCCAACACACCTGGTATATTGATAATTAAGCCTTTCTTAGCTTCTTTCATTGGTGGAAGAAATGCCTTGAGCACATAAAACGAACCCTTTAAATTCACATCAATCACCTGGTTGAAATCCTCGTGTGTCAGTTGTTCAATCGGTTTGATGATTCCAATGCCTGCTGCATTAATCAAAATATCTAATTGCCCAATCTGATTGTGAATCTGTTGTGCTACTTGTTCAACCGCTGTTGCATTAGTAACATCTAATACAAATACTTGATTGGATGGGATGCCGCATTCAGTCGCCAAGTTTTGTAGCTGGTTAGCGTTTCGACCAGTAATGAAAACATTGGCATTATTTTTCTTAATAAGTTTAGCCGTTTCCGCACCAATTCCTCCTGTCGCACCAATAATGAGGACATTTTTATTTTGTAGTAGCTCCATTTCTATTTGTAATGTAGTGAATTAAATATTTGATAAGCTGAATTGGAAAGTAATTAAGCAATAGCTTGGAGAAACTCTGCTTTTACTGCTTCATCCAAGAACTTTCCACTATAATCAGAAGTTACTGTGGAACAATCGTTGTGTTCTACGCCTCTAAGTTGAACGCACATATGTTTGGCTTCAATGTAAACAGCTACATCATCCGTTCTAAGCACTGTGCGTAAATGGTTAGCAATTTGAACGGTCAATCGCTCTTGTACTTGTGGGCGTTTAGCATAGTATTCCACAATTCGATTAAGTTTGGAAAGCCCAATTACATTGCCATTAGCCATATACGCTATGTGTGCTACACCATAAATAGGCAAAAAATGATGCTCGCAAAAAGTGTGGAGTTTAATTCCTTTTTCTACCAACATTTGTTGATAGTTGAATTTATTAGCAAAAAGTGTAATGCTAGGTTCATTAATAGGGTTTAAGCCCGAAAAAATCTCGTTCACAAACATTTTTGCTACTCGCTTTGGTGTACCTTGTAAGCTATCATCTGTTAAGTCTAGACCAAGAATGTCAAGAATGGCTCTGAAATGTTCTTCAATTTGTTCTTGTTTTTCTGTATCGGTTAAGTCGAAAGCATTTTCTCTCAGAGGCGTTTCAGGACTTGTACCTATATGAGCATCCCCAATGTCTTCAATGAGATGAAACCCATTTATACCATTTTTAATAAGATTGCTATTAGCCATGTTGTTTTTTTAGTAGAAATAATGTAATTTACAGGAGCGTAACACAGAATTAAGACTTTGGTTTAGCCGTAAAGTCACCTACATACTACTGATAGGCTGCTGTTTTGACTGTGTGAAAGATTCTTTTAGAAATAGTGAAGTGCGATAGGAGAATATAGTGTTGTTAAGTTATGTTCATGCGATAAGGCTTTCACGAAGGGTAGAACAACTATGGTATCAAAAAAATACAAGCAAAATTGCTTCAGCAGTTATTATGATGTGTGAAAGTGTGTAGTTATGACACCTAGATTATATTGCACTTTTGATATGGTAAATTGAATTAACTATTTTTTATCGTTAAATCTGAATTTTTTAAAAGATAGGTTTTATGTTTTTTTCACAAAAAAAAATATAAAAAACAATTAATAATTGATGTTAAAGATGAAATTATTTTTATTTTTTTTCACATATAAGGTTAATTGTTCCTTTTTTGATAAAATTTTACCTTCATATTTGTAATGCAATAAGGAAATAGAGAAAAATAAGTGAATTGCTTTGTAAAGATAAAGCAGCGTTTTTGAAAATGAAAGTAAATAAAATAAGATTTTTTTCACACAACAAATCTTGTTCTTTTGATTTACTTGGCTTTTATATAGAAATTAAGTTATGTTTTTTTTCACAACATGCTTAATTTGTTCTTGTTTTGAAAAAACGCTTTTCTCACATTTGTATCGTGATTGGTGGTGAAAGAAAGGAAGAGGACAGAAGCCTTATAAAGATAAGGTAAAATAATTTGAAATATGTTCATGGGATTATAATTTGTTGATGGTAGGTCGTCCTGAAGTTTTTCAGGACTGACTACTTTCTTTAAGGTATGTCCTAAAAAAAATATTGGTCGCACCAGAAGACAAAAAAGGCTAACTAAAAGTAGCTAGCCTCAATCATGTTCACGGGATATAATCAAAACAACTATAGGGATAAAAGATCAATTTCTGTTTTTGTCTTTCTGGTGCGAATTTAGTTTGAATGTTTGATATACGCAATATATTAATTAAGAAAATTATGTTTTTGGATATGTTCATGGGATTATGATAGTAGGTCGTACAATTTGTGCGACTTTTCTTTTCTCAAAAAAACATATTAAATACAAAAAGTAAGTTTTCTTTTTTTTCACAAGAAAGCCTCTTAAGATACAGTTAAATAAGTCATTTTAATTATCCAGCCGATTAAAATTTTCACACTAACTCGAATTTGTTCTTTCTTTCTATCAATTTTATATTCACATTTGTAGTATGTAAGAGGGAAGAATACAAACTGTTAAGAAATAGTTAAAGTTTTATATGGAATGAAAAGCAAACATTGGCGAAAAAAAAAGCATTGCCAATTTAAAAGATTTATATGTTCATGGGATTACTTATGTTAATGGTCGAGTCAAATGCTCGACTATTTTTTTTAGAAAAATAGAGCTTGAGTAACCCTGAAAGTATTAGCATGTGCTTCCACAATATCAGCTATTCTTGAAGAATAACCTCCACCCATGCTTACCGCAACTGGGATTTTGTTTTTTTTGCAAAGGGCTAAAACGTAATAATCGCGCTGTTTTGTTCCTTCCATACTCAAACCAAGTCTTCCGAGTTTATCCGTAGCCAACACGTCCACACCAGAAAGGTAGAAAATAAAATCTGGTTGATGTAGGTCTATCAGTCGAGGTAGTGTATGTTCTAATTGTGCTAAGTAGGGTTTATCTGTAATGCCATCGGGTAAGCCAATATCTAAATCTGACTGTTCCTTTCGTAATGGGTAGTTGTGTTCACCGTGCATACTAAAGGTGAATACACGCGGTTCATCCTTAAAAATTTGTGCTGTACCATTTCCTTGATGTACATCTAGGTCAATAATCAAGATTTTTTGTACCAATTTTTGATGTAGTAAATAATTAGCGGCTATGGCAATGTCATTAAGTAAGCAAAATCCCTCTCCTTTGTAGGTGAAGGAATGGTGTGTTCCACCTGCTACATTCATGGCTACTCCGTATTGCATAGCGAAAAGAGCACATTCAATAGTGCCACGAGCAATATAACGCCCTCTTCTAACGAGCACTTCAGAAAGTGGAAATCCGATTGCTCTAATTTCTTTAGGCGTTAAGGATAAGGTTTTCAATTTTTCCCAATAAGTAGCTTCGTGTGTTAACAAAAGTGTGGCTTCGTCTAGCAATTCTGGATGAAAAAAATTATCTTCTGCCACTGTACCTTCGTAAAGCAGTTGCTCTGGTATCAATTCATATTTTATCATCGGAAAGCGATGTCCTTCTGGAAGTTGATATTTGTAGATAGGTGAAAAAGCAATCTTGAGCATAAAAACCAAACATTGATTTGCATTAAGGCAAACTAATGAATGGGGAAATAGTTTGGAGGGATTTCAATTAGGTGCGGCATTCAATCGGACTGAATGCCGCACACTAAAACACTAAATAAGTGTCTATTTAATTTCAAATCGTATTCTTCCGAACCAGAAAGCGCCATTGAAGCCGAATTGCTGTACACGGCGACTGTAAACAAATCGTCCAAGACTCATATTCCCAGAGTGTGTATGAATGTCTTGGTAGGTATCAAAAATGTTGTTACCACCTAGTGTTAGGGTTGTTCCTTGTAGTATTGTGTAGCTTACAGAAGCATCTACGATAACTTTTGAGCCAAATACTTGGTCTAGGGTTTCTCTTTGACCGGTGAAGGCATTTACTGGAAATGCACCCGGATTGGCAGGATTAATCGTAGGGTCTAAGTAAGTTGTCTCGCCGAAATGAACGCCTCGCAACATCGCTGCAAATTTTCCTATCTTATAATTAACAGTCAGGTTAATTTTTTCACGTGGTATTGCGATTTCTATACGACTTTGATCTTCTCGATTGAAGTAATTACCTATTTGTCCAGATTTTACTAAAATGTCGGAAGCCTTAATGATTGGTTTTCCTTCGTCATCTTTTTTTACTTCATTTTTGATAAAAGAACCTGCTAGTGTAGTGCGAAATTCGTGTTTATCTGCAACTTTGAAATCGTAAGAAAGTACGGCTTCTAAACCGCGCGCGCGGGTATCTACTGCGTTGGTAAAAAAGTTAGCTTGGTTTGCTCCTGCTGCTTGTAGTTGAGCCAATAACGCTGGATCGTTGCCACCAGTAAAATTATTGGTTAGTACAATTCTATCTTTGATGTCAATTTGGTAAGCATCCACAGTCAAATCTAAGCCTTCTGCTAATCGAGCAGTTAAACCCAAAGTGTAACTTTGTGAAGTTTCTTGCTTTAACTGAGGAATGCCCAGTATGCGAGCAGGTTCGCTATCGTTGGTGAATGTTCCACTTTCTACTGGTGTAAGCACTCCATTGATGGTCACAAATAAGGTATTAGTTTTTGCATAAAAACGTTGTTGCATAGATGGTGCTCTAAAGCCTGAACTTACTGAACCGCGAGCAGATAAGAATGAAGCTAATTTATAGCGAGTAGCTAACTTGTAGTTCAGAGTGTTGCCAAAATCAGAATAATTCTCAAAACGCAGTGCTCCTGCCACCATGAATTTATCGGAAAAATCTTGTTCTAAATCAACATAGGCGGCTACGCTCGTTCGGTTGTTTGTTCCCTCGTTGGCAGGTAGAAATCCCGGAAATACTTGCGCTGCTGGTGTTGCACCAGAGGGTTGATCAAAATTACGCCAAGAGGCTTCTTCGCCTGCTGTTATGCTAAACTGTTCAAGGCGAAATTCGCTACCAAAAGCAACGTTCAAACCAGAAAGGACATCAAAATTTTGTGCTAAATCTAAGTTTACCGTGTTTTGTAAAAAACTCAATGAGCCTGCATCAAAAGAAGTTTGCAAGTTGTTGGGTTGTACCGCAGCTTGAGTGTAATTGACAGAATTATCTACGTTAAAACCAAAACGATTTTGACCTAACGTATTGCTAAGATCAACACTCCATTTACCTAGCTCACCACGCGCACCTGCTGATATGCTAAGGTCTTGAATGTTTGTATTGATGAAAGGTAGAAATCCATTTGGATAAACTGCTAGAACATTGCTTCTGTAATTTCTTGCTGCCGTATTAATGGCATTTGGATAGCGATAAAAACCTGCTGCTTCTCCATTTTTTTGGTTGTAGCCTCCAAATAAGTAAAGTTCCCAACCCTTACTTAATCCGTATTCTCCATTTACAAATAGTCCACCACTGGTGATTTTACTTTGCCCAATACGCATATCAAAAAAATCGCGAGTTAATCCTCTAGCAGTAAGGATAGAATCGTCGCGTACTTGTCCGCCTACGGAAGGGTAAATCTGCCCTGTGTAAGTACCTGAGCGAACTGTTGGTTCTCTATTAACAAACTCTCCTGTCAAATTGACAAATCCTTTGCTCCCCAGTTTGATACCATAATTCAATGCAGCCTGCACTGTTTGACCATCTGTAACACTCACGCTAGGGTCGTCAGTGATATTTTGAGTTTTGAACAATGCAAAGTTTTTATCATAGCTTGTAATGTTAGCACCATAAGCGATGATGCCGTCCAATACTCCTGTTCTTTGTTTAATTACAATATTAATTACGCCTGCGATAGCATCAGAGCCATACTGTGCTGCCGCACCGTCTCTCAGTATCTCGATGCGCTCAATAGCACTTGCTGGAATGGCTGCTAAATCTGTACCTACCGTACCTCTATTAACTGTACCATTTACATTTACTAGCGCAGATTGATGGCGACGCTTGCCGTTGACTAATATCAATACTTGGTCTGGTCCTAGTCCTCTTAACTGTCCTGGGTCAACATGGTCTGTACCATCGGAAATAGTTTGTCGCGCCGACTGAAAAGAGGGAGCTACATAGTTCAAAATTTGATTGATATCTACCTGACCAATTTCATTAATTAAACTTGACACAGGAATAACATCCACAGGAACAGGTGTCTCCAATTTAGTTCGGGTAGCGTTTCGCGAACCAATTACAGTAATCAAATCAATTTCGATACCCTCGGCAAGTTTAACGTCAATCGTAGTTTGCCCATCAATCATTATTTCTTCCGACCGATAGCCTGTGTAAGAAACAATAATTGCTTTTGCAGAAGTCGGTACATTGAGGTTAAAGTTACCATCTAAATCAGTAACTGTACCTGCGGTAGTCCCTTTTACTAAAACAGTAGCCCCAATTAAGGGTGTACCGTTTTTAATGTCTGTTACTTTTCCATTAATAACTTGTTGTGCAACAATGGATTGTATAAAAATAAAAGTAAAGACAAAACAAATCAGATGTGAGTAGTGCTTTTTCATAAATTATTAAGTTGTGTTATTCAATAATGACAAAAACAAAAAAGGTAATTATTAGTTCTGGGCAAAAGAATGTTTTGATAAGATTACTTAAAATAATAAACAGAACTTGTTTACTTCAAATTATTTTCCTTAATTTATGTCAATATAAATACACTGGCATGAAAAAATTAGTACAACAATATTTTTATCATACACTCGCTGAGCGAAGAGGAACAGTTATTTTAACGTTCATTTGTGTAGCTGCTTTAACTTTTCCAACGCTATTACCCTATCTTTTTCCTAAGCCTAAAACCGATTTTAATGCTTTTATTGCACAAATAGACCAGTTCTACGAAACAGAAAAAAATAAAGTATTAGATGATGAAGACTTCTTCGAGGAGGAGGCTTTGTTTACTTTCAATCCAAATACGGCAAGCGAAGAAGAATTGCGCAGTTTAGGATTGCCCGATAGAGTAGTGCAAACAATTATGAATTATCGAGCTAAAGGAGGTAGTTTTAAGCGGGCAGAAGATTTAAAGAAAATTTATGGTTTATCAACTGCTGATTATGAACGTATTGTACCTTATGTTTCACTTGGACAAACGGCTTTAGCAGGTAATTTTAAAACAAATACTAGCGTGTTTGCTTCCCGTTTGTTCTTATTTAATCCTAACTCAGCAAGTGAAGAAGAACTAATATTACTAGGCTTGAGCAAAAAGGTGGCAAATAACATTCTCAAATATCGAGCTAAAGGCGGTCGTTTTAATACGCGTGCTGATTTCAAGAAAATTTATGGACTTCGAGAGGAAGATTACGCTCGATTAGAAGCCTATCTTGATTTGCCCAATAATCAATTCGTTGAATCCTATAATGTTACTGAAATTCCCATTATAACGCTTCCAGAAGAGGTTGCTCCTACAAAAGCATTGAAATCTAAATCAATCATCGTTGACATCAATAAAGCAACTACAGAAGAATGGGGACAACTTCAGGGGATAGGTGCTGGGCGTTCGGCAGCTATTGTCAAGTTTAGAGCAGCACTAGGCGGATTTAGTTCAATAGAACAAGTGAAAGAAACCTACAATCTTCCAGATAGTATTTTTCAGCAAATAAAATCTTCACTTGTACTTTCCCCTATTTTGCGTAGCATCAATATTAATGAAGCTGATTTGAATACGTTGAAAGCACATCCTTATATTAATAGCAATCAAGCTAACGCTATTGTCAATTACCGAAATCAGCATGGTAAGTTTAAAACGCCTACCGATTTGCTCCAAATTAAATTGTTATCCGAAGATTGGGTGAACAAATTAATGCCATACTTACAATTCTAGTGCTCACTTCCATCCTTCTGGAAATATTGTCATATTGAAGCCCCATAGCCAAGGTAATACGAAATATACAAGAGCGGTAATCAACAAAATCGAAAGGATATTGAGCCAAAATCCTTTTTGTACCATATCGGGCATACTCAAATAGCCCGAGCCAAACACTACTGCATTGGGCGGCGTGGCAACAGGTAGCATGAAAGCACAAGAGGCAGCCATAGTTGCGGATACCATCAGAATATAGGGGTGAACATCAATGGCGGACGACATTTGCGCAAGAACGGGCAAGAGCATGGATGCAGTAGCCAAGTTAGAAGTAACTTCTGTTAAGAAGTTAACAACGGTTACGACAAATAATAGGATGAAAAGCATTGTAATACCATCTAGGGCGGTCATCTGCGTACCAATCCAATAGGCTAAGCCACTTTTTTCAAAGCCTTCCGCTATTGCCATACCACTTCCAAAAAGCAAAACAATGCCCCATGGCAGCCGAACTGCCTCTTCCCAATTTAGTATCTTCTCGCCTTTTTTGCTAGAGGGTAAAATGAAAACAATTATGCCAGCAAACATAGCGATGATGGTATCATCTATATTAGGTAGTAAAGGTTGGAGCACATCTTTTCTGAGAATCCAGCTTAGTGCAGTAAAAATAAATATGGCGAGCACCACTTTTTCCTCAAAAGTTATTTTTCCTAGCGATTTTATTTGTGTTGCTATTTCAGCTCTACCGCCTGGGAAGCTTTGTTTTTTTAGGTCGAATGCAATATTGACCAAATACAACCAGCAAGTGAATAGCAGTAGAATAGAAATAGGCAATCCAAAGAGCATCCATTGCGCGAAACTAATTTCTATGTTGTAAAGTTCTTTAATAACTCCTGCTAGGACTAGATTGGGTGGTGTACCTATCAAAGTTGCCATGCCACCAATAGAAGCACTGTAAGCAATGGCAAGCATCATCGCTTTTCCGAAAAGAGCATTTTCGTCCACTACGGTTTTGGGGTCGTCTAAATATTGCTTAATGATGGCTAGACTAATGGGAAGCATCATTACTGCGGTAGCTGTATTGGAAATCCACATGGACATAAAAGCAGTGGCAAGCATGAATCCTAGAACGATTAATTTGAGGTTAGTTCCAATGACATTAATAATATGTAAGGCAATTCTTTTATGTAAATTCCATTTCTCAATAGCAATCGCTAGGATAAAACCACCTACATAGAGAAATACAAATGGATGTCCAAAGGAAGTGGTTGTGCTTTTAATATTTAAAGCCCCTGTGATGGGAAAAAGTACGATAGGCAATAGCGATGTGGCAGCAATAGGAATGGCTTCTGTAATCCACCATATCGCAATCCAGACTGTGGCAGCTAACACAGCAACAGCTTGCGCACTCAATCCTTCTGGATGAAAAAATAGGAGAATTAGCAAAAATGCAGACGGTCCAAGCAACAGACCAATATTTTTAACGGTTAGCATAAAGTTGTAGCGTTTTTTTGTTTTCTATTCAGTATCCCATCAATAATTGATGAAAAATAGGCTTTAATTTGGATTTTAGTTTACATTCACAGTAAAATGCTAAACTAGCGAAAAAAACAATGTTGTTTAATGCCTGTGTTGTAATCCATGACAAATGCTAAATTGTGTTGCACAAAACAAACAAATATGAATTTATGTAACATCTGTTACTGCGAGTTTGCTTCCTCTGCTGCATCTTTGATAAAAATTAATAGAAAATGTTTGGAATAATTAAAAATTTATTTGGCAACAAGGTGGATTTAAAAACTTTGATTCAAGAAGGTGCTATTATAGTAGATGTACGCACCGCAGGCGAATTTAAAAGTGGACACGCTCCAAAAAGCATCAATATGCCTTTGGACGCACTGAACATAAAAAAATTGCAACAATACGGAAAGCCAATCATTACCTGCTGTGCATCGGGCATGAGAAGTGGCGTAGCAGCTAATCAGTTGAAGGCAGCAGGTTTAGAGGCTTACAATGGCGGCACTTGGAATCAAATAGAACGCTTGTTGGACTAATTCACCTATTGGAAGATACTGCTCAAGCGTGCAGTATCTTCCACACCATTTCTTTGAGTAATTCTTCCTCTTTGGTATTAGTGCTGTTAAAATCTATGCCCTTCGACTTCAAATCGTATTCTTTTAGCACATGAATAACATTTTCCACTTTGCTTTTTGGAAAATTTTTTGCCGATTGGCGGTACTCTTTCAGAAAAAAAGCGGAGCGCAAGCCCAACGCTTGTATGATTTCTTGTTCAGGGCTATTCGATACTGCATGCAGCATTAAAATTTTGCTGAAGTAGTTATAAAAAGCACCAATAACCACCGTAAGTGGATTTTTTCTAGGATTGGCAGCAAAATATTGAATGATGCGATTTGCTTTCACCACATCGCGATTGCCCAATGCACGTTGCAACTCGAAAACATTATAGTCCTTGCTAATGCCAATGTAGGCTTCAATATGCTGTGGCGTAACGTTTGTCCCCTGTGGAAGATTAATGACGAGTTTTTCTATTTCATTTACAATTTTGGAGAGGTCAGTGCCTAAATAACTACTCATAATCGTTGCTGCTTCAGCATTGATGTTCAGTTTTTTTGTTTTTAAATAGTTGACTATCCAATCGGGTACTTGATTTTCATATAGCGGTTTGGAGTCAAAAACAACGCCTTCTTTTTTTAAGGCTTTGCCTAGTGCATCGTTAAGATTGTATTTTTTATGTTTATGATTAATCACCAAAATAGTGGAAGGAACAGGCTTTTGCACATAAGGAAGTATGTCTTTTAAACCCTTCATTTCTTGCGCTTCTTTGATTATCACCACTTGATGTGAGGACATCATGGGGTAGCGCATACAGGTATCCATCAAGGTTTTAGCATCTACCTCTTTGCCATAAAAAATAGTTTGATTGAATGATTTTTCTGCATCAGAAAGCACATTGGCTTCAATGTAATCACTGATTTGGTCTATAAAATAACTTTCTTCGCCGTGCAAAAAATAAATTGGCGCATATTGCTTTTGCTGAAGTTGTTGCTGTATTTGCTGAAAATCCAAAGGTTTATTATTTTGAGTAGAGCAAAGTTAAGGAATCTAATAGATTAGCTATTAAAATCTGTATTTTTGCTAAGATAATGCTTTTGAAAATCCGAGATGCCTAAATGTTATACTTCACTTTCTTAAAGAACTGTCAAGAACAAGCAACAAAGTATATTATGCGACTTAATTTATCCAATAATTTATTATATTTGTAATTGTATTAGTCTTTTGTTACTAAATTTTGTTTTTGAGAAATGAGTATTTATTTCACCAAAAAAGTCATAATAAGTAAAAGAAATGTACAACAAGGACGAACTCGATAACGAAAGTATTCAACAACTTTGGGATTCGTTTAGGAAAGGCGATCAAACATCTTTTTCTAAAATATATACACTTTACCAGAACAATTTATTCAATTATGGATTGCGCATAATAGATGATGTGGAGGTAGTGAAAGATGTTGTTCAAGATGTGTTTATAGAAGTATGGAGCAAGAGAGAAAAAGTAGAAAAAGTAAAATCGTTGAAGTACTACTTATTAGTTATCCTAAAGCGTCGATTAATTGATAGAATCCGAAAGCAATCTTCCCAAAGTCTGGAAAGCAAAGCAGACTTGCCTTATGCTTTTACTTTAGAGTTATCTATTGAATCGAATATAATTTTAGCAGAAACTTTAAAACACCAAGAAGATGCTATTGTGAATGCAATGGAAATTTTGAGTAATAGAGAAAAGGAAATTATCTACTTACGCTTCTACGATGAATTAAGTTTTGATGAAATTTCAGGGTTGCTTAACATCAGCAAAAAAACTACTTATAATCTGCTTCACTCCGCCATTAATAAACTAAGAAAACGCCTTAATCCACCTTTGTTTTTCCTGTTTTTCTTCCAGACTTTTCCTAATGTCCCATCCTCTTTTCTCGACTAATATTTCATACCTATCATTTTTATTTCCTAAAAATTTTAAAAAAAATTAAAAAAGCATAGGAAAAATTAGGAATTGCTTCGACTACCCTATGTATTGAAAGATAATAAAATGATAGGCAACATAAAATTGGGATAAACTTTCCTAAATTAATATGGGCTTCATCAATTTATTACACTCAACGTAATAAATTAAATCGCTTTAAAGAGATGAAGAATTATAATGAATATACCGTTTTTGACTATTTGATAGATGATGATTTTGTTAAATGGGTGAAAAATGGTACAGAAAATAGGTCTTTATTTTGGGAAGATCATCTATCTACTTATCCTTACCAAGCGGAAAAACTGGCGCAAGCAAAAGCCATTTTACAACAGCTACAATTCAAAGATTTAGGGCTTTCTGATAAGGAAGCACAACAACTATTAATCAAAATTGAGCGCAATATTCGTGAAAAAAATAAAGATAAAGTTCGCCGAAATCTACTTTATAAAGTATGGATACCAATATCGGTAGCGGCTTCAGTATTATTTATCGTTTCATTTTTCGGCTTACTTCAAACAGTCAAGACACAAGTGGCAACTACTCGCTTTGGAGAAACTCAAAACATTGAGTTACCAGATGGCTCGGTAGTCATACTCAATGCTAACTCTACTTTAACTTATCCCACTCACTGGCGCAATCGCCAAACACGCGAAGTGGAATTGAAAGGAGAGGCATTTTTTAAGGTGAAAAAAAGTGAGCATAAGCATCAAAAATTTGTAGTCAACACAGAAAAAGTAGGCATAGAAGTACTAGGTACACAATTCAATGTCAATACCCGTCGCAACAATTTTCAAATCGTGCTTAACTCTGGTGAGGTTAGTGTGTATCAAAATAACATGGAAGAATATGAAAGAGGACGTATTCTTTTATCTCCAGGCGAAATGCTCACTTTTGAAGAGCAACAAGGTGTATTTTCTAAGCAATCAGTAGATACACTACTTTATACCGCTTGGAAGGATAATAAATTCATCCTCAAACAAACCCCGCTAAATGAAATTATACGCATTCTGGAAGATAATTTTAACTATACCATTATTGTGAGGGATTCTGCCCTATTGACAAAGGAATTTGTAGGGACATTCCCCAAAGACGACCCTGATATTTTATTTTCGACACTTTCTACTTCACTAGGTGTGGAGGTAAATGGCAACACCATCATATTCAAAAACAAATAACACTACATCAGTCGGAAAAAACTTGCTTCAACCTTGACACGGAGAAGAGCAAGCATTCAATAATAATCTTAATGTCTATGTTATGAACAAATACTCTAAACTGAAAGTTGTTTTGATAGTCTATATCCTATATTTAGGAGGACAGCAAGGATTTGGGCAGGATAATTTGATGCTTGCCAATCAATTCACTACAGGGCACATTGACGCTGTTGTGCCCCAAAAGCGAACGATATCCACTCAAGCACACCAAGAACGCTCTATGGAGGTAGCGTTAATAGAACTAGAAAAGAAATACAATATTCATTTGAATTACGACTGGGAAATTGTTAAGGGGAAAACTCTTCCTGCAAAGCTAGTATGGGCTAATCAAAATGATGTGAACGATGCATTAAGAACTATATTAACTCCCTTTGGATTGGTGCACAAAAGATTGAAGAAAAATTACTACACCATTTTCCCTGCTGACAAGGTAGAAAGCAATCAGAAAGAAGACCAACTAACAAGAAAGCGGGATATGGGCTTTCATTTGCCAAATACCGAAGCAGAGGATATCTTGCTGCTATCCGAAGCTGTGATAGAGAAAAATGTTGCTGGTGTAGTGCTAGATAAGCAAAATATCCCCATTCCTGGAGTTAACATCCTTGTCAAAAATAGTGATGTAGGTACAGTAACTGATGTGGATGGTCGTTTCGCGTTAGCGATACCCGATGATAAAAACATCCTCGTTTTCTCCTTCATTGGTTATCTTACTCAAGAAATTGAACTAGGTAATCAAACCTATATTACCGTCAATTTAGTAGAAGAGAGCACACGATTGAATGAGTTGGTCGTAGTAGGATATGGTGCACAAAGAAAAAGAGATTTAACAGGTGCAGTATCTTCGCTCAATACAAGTGATGTTAATAGAGCCGTCACTACTTCTGCGGAAGAATTATTTCAAGGTAGGGTATCTGGAGTAACGGTGACACAAAACTCGAATGCTCCCGGCGGTGGTATCACTGTTCGAGTAAGAGGAACTGGTTCTATCAATAGTGCCAACGAGCCTCTTTATGTGATTGATGGTATCCCGATAGCCAATACGGATCAGCAAAACAATACACAGAGCGATATACGATTTGGAGGGAGGAATCCACAATTAAGCCCTTTGGCATTAATTAATCCACAAGACATAGCCTCCATTGAAGTGTTGAAGGATGCTTCGGCAGCAGCCATTTATGGGGCTAGAGGCGCAAATGGTGTTATTTTGATTACTACTAAAAAAGGTACCAGTGGTGATGCAAAAATAGAATGGAATTCTTCCTATGGTATTCAGGAAGCTGATCTACTTCCCGAATTGTTAAATGCTCAACAATTTGTTGCTTTAAATGATGAAGCAAGAAAAAATGCTGGAAGACCACTCATATTTGATGGTAACGTGCCTCCTTTTGATACCGATTGGCAGAGCGAATTGTATCGTACTGCCGTCGTTCAAAACCATGGCATTGGCATACGAGGCGGTGATAAAACCTCTACATACGCCTTTTCTTTTGGCTATTTCAATCAGGAAGGAGTTGTAATTGGAAATGACTTGGAGCGGTATGCTGCAAGAATCAACTTCGAGAAGCAAGCTAAAAAATGGCTTAAAACAGGTATTAATCTTAACGTTTCTAGAACTACACAAAATAATCCTATCACATTAGGGCCTAGTTCAGTGACGGCTAACGCTAACAGAATGTTACCTATTGGACCTGTGGTAATTGGAAGAGAATATTTCCAGAATACAGATATGGTGGTAGAAAATTATAACTACCGGCTTCAAAATGCAGGTATCACCGTATTGAGAAATCCAATTTACTACGCTGATATCGTCAATAATGAATCCCTTACTAATCGCGCATTAGGTTCTATTTTTTTAGAACTTAAACTCAGCGATCATCTAAAATTTACCACCACACCTGGTATTGATTTGATTAACAACCATCTACTATATTTTGCTCCATCAACTGCTTCTGATGGAAGTAAATCTACTAACGTGTTGGGCAATACGCTACATTGGTCTATTCAAAACCAGTTGACTTATCAGCGAGGATTTGGTCGGCATAATATTACAGCTACGGTTGTTCAACAGGCAGAAAGATTTAGATTCTCTCAATTCCAATTACTAGCAGAAAATACAGCAGATGTGTTAGGTAATTTTAGTTTTGATGGCGATACACGCGAAACAAATGACAAAGTAGTGACAGCTTCAAACTGGTCTTTAGTTTCTTTTCTAGGTAGAGTAAATTATGACTTTGATAGAAAGTATTTATTGTCCGCATCCATAAGACGCGATGGTTCATCCAGATTTGGCGATGACAAAAAGTTTGGTATCTTCCCTGCCGTTTCTCTTGGATGGGTTATAAGTGAGGAATCATTTTTTACCGTGCCGTTTATCAGTTTTCTTAAAATTCGCTCAGGCTACGGCGTGAATGGTAATCAAGATATTGCTGCATTTAGGTATTTATCCCTTTTGAGAGGCACCAGAGCAGTTATTAAAGGTAATTTGTTTCCAGGCGTAGAGCCTTCTAATATCCCAAATGCTGAACTAGGTTGGGAAAGTACTAGCCAACTCAACATTGGTTTAGATGCAAGGTTTTTTGAAGATAGATTTAACCTCTCCTTCAACTGGTACGACAAAAACACTTCTGATCTTCTGTTGAATACGAATATCCCACTTTCTAGCGGATTCCCAAGTATTTTTAGAAATATCGGTGAAATAAACAATCGCGGGATTGAATTGGAACTGGATGGTATTTTAGTACAAAAAGGAGGTTTCAGATGGTCTGCTGCTGTAAACTACTCAGTGAACAGAAATGAAATCAAACAATTAGATGGTGTAAATAATGAAATTATTGTCGGTAGCTTTATTCTTAGAAAGGGAGAGTCAATTAATTCCTTTTTTGGTTATCGAGTAGATGGATTATGGCAGGCAGAGGATGATATAAAAAGCGGACCGATGCCTAATGCTTTGCCGGGCGATAGAAAATTTGTTGATACTAACGGCGATGGTGTCATCAATGCCAGCGATCGTATTATACTTGGTTCAATACTACCTGACATCAGCTATGGAGTGTCTAATAATTTCAGTTTTAAAGGGTTGGATTTTGGTATTTTCCTACAAGGCTTAGCTGGATTCGAACAACTCAATGCACTGAAAACTGATATGGAAAATACCTCGGGGGCAGTCAATACTTCTACTAGAGTATTGAACAGATGGACTCCTGAAAATACAAACACAGAAGTAGAGAGAGCTGACCAACGCAACCGTGCCAATGTTCCTGCTGATGCGTTAATTAATTCCTACTTCGTAGAGGATGCGTCTTTCCTGCGCCTCAAAAACGTGAGTTTGGCATACAACTTCCCAACATCCATGATTTCTAAATGGAAGATTGCTTCTTTGCGGCTGTCTGTAGTGGGGCAGAATCTTGCCACTTTCACTAATTTTAGTATTACCGACCCAGAAGCTGGAGATAGTATTAACTCTTATCCCCTAGTTCGGTCATTCACTTTTGGCTTAAATGTTGGATTTTAAAACGTACTTAAATCAATAATTATGAAACAACTCAATAAATTTTTTATCATTATCAGTGCCTTTGTGGTGATAACCACACTATATGCCTGCGAGGATTTTGTAACTGAGCAGCCTATTGACACACTTACAGTAGATCAATTTTATAATAATAATGCACAACTTACTCAAGCTATTGCTGCAGGTTACACTTATTTAGGGGATAATCTTTATAGACGAGGGTTCTACCAAATGTTCTTGGAAAATAGAACGGATGCTATGATGCTAGGGCTACAAAATAGAGCAGATGTTGACCTTGATATAGCTACTTTTAATTACAACTCTAGTAATAGTAGAATTGTGGACTTGTGGACTTCTTGTTATCGCGCTATCAAGAATATGAATGTCTTGATAGAAAAAGCACCATTAGCAGAAAATGCGTCAGAAAGCGTAAAGAATTCAATACTTGCCGAAGCCCATTTTTTGAGAGCATTTTACTACTTTCAGTTGGTTCGCCTCTGGGGAGAAGTCCCTTTGATAACAGTACAAGCACAAAAGTTTGGAGAGGCTCAAAACGCACCTAGAGCGCCTGTAAATGCTATTTACGAGCAAATTATTCAAGATGCTAAAATAGCAGCAGGAGAAACAAAGGCAGGAGTAGTGCTACCAGCAACTACAGCAAATGATGGTAGAGTAGGTGTTTCCGCAGCCCGTACTTTACTGGCAGATGTTTATTTGACGTTGAAAAATTATAGCGAAGCAGCTAGATATGCTAAATTGGTAATTGATAGTAAGAATCATGCCCTGTGGGAAAATTATGCAGATGCTTTCGACGTTACTAAACAATATCTAAAAAATTCTGCACCAAATGCAGAAAATATTTTTGATGCCAAATTTAACCCCGACATTGATCCCGGTAGCCGGTTTGCCAATTTTGCTTGGCCCTCTGGCATGATTATTCCCTACGGTGGTAATCCGAATCAACGAGGACAAGGTTTTTTTGAAGTTGCTCAAAGTTCTTTTGACAAGTTAGAAAATGGGGATAGTAGAAAAGCCTTTATGTTTCCTGAAACTTTTGTGTTAGGAGCAGGCAATGAATCCATAAGAAACCCTGCTGCTACCAAAATCGTAGGGGGTGCTTATAATGAAAAAGAATTGAATAAGCAAAGCCCATATTTTGTGTTAAAATACTCCATGGTTGATCCACGTAATCGTTTTGGTTGGGGGAATAATCCTTGGCCCATCTATCGCTATGCAGATGTATTACTCATGTACGTAGAAGCATTGAATGAGATAGGTAGTGCAACACAAGAAGTGCTAGACCAAACCATTAATTTAACTCGTGCAAGAGGTGGATTAACTCCTTTGAGTGGGTTAACCCAAGCAACGCTCCGTAATGCCATCAAGCAAGAGCGATACACAGAATTTTTCTTTGAAGGTAAGCGATTCTTTGATCTTGTTAGATGGGGGGACTTAGTAAGCGCAGTTAATAACAGAGACTTTGGATATGGTATCATCATTACCATTGATGAACGATATCATTTACTACCATTGCCACAAATAGAAATTGATGCAAATCCAAGTATTACTAGTAATAATGCGCCTTGGAACTAAACCTGAATAAGGAAAGACAAAACCATTTTTTATTGTGTTATCTTCCCCAATGATACTATTAGCATGACAATATAGAAAATGGCATGCTGATAGTATCAATTTTTGCCTTTACACTAACACATCTGGAATACCAACTAAAAACATACACAACTATGAATCGTAAACATTCAAAACAACAATACGGTGCAAGAACTAAAAATACCATTTTGTTGATAAGCCTCTTTTTTATCGGAAAAATGGTGTTGGCTCAAAATGAGGATTATCGCTATCCAAGCTGGGCATTCAAAGCTCTCAATAGCGAAGGAACAGAACAAATAGGCTTTGGAATGATAGATATTACCAAACCTCCATTCAATGCTGATCCTACGGGAGTAGTAGATGCTTCTAATGCGATTCAAGAAGCTATTAATCGCTATTTAGGTACCACAGAAACTATTTTTTTCCCAGAAGGTACTTATAAAATTTCAAAAACTATAGAATGGCAACAATATCGAGATATTAACAACCCAGCAGAGGGAACACGTGCAAAGTCCAGATTGGTGCTACAAGGACAAGGAATGTATAAGACCGTCATTAAATTAATAGACAATGCACTTGGCTTTAATTCTCCTGCCAATCCCAAGCCAGTGATTATCACAGAAGGAGATAATGGAATCGGCAATCAAGCGTTTGAGAACTTTTTGAAAAATATGACCATAGATGTTGGAACTGGCAACAGCGGTGCCATCGCTATTCATTATAGAGGATGCAACATGACAGGCATGGAATACATGCGTTTTAAATCCTCTGACCCTAATGGTGCAGGCTACTGCGGTGTTTATCTATGGGATAAAGAAACAGGTGTTGGTTATTTCCGTCATATTGAAATAGATGGATTTCAGTATGGCATCATTTGTAATGAAAAATGGAAAGAAGTTGGGTTTGAGCAAATTAAAATGAGAAATCAAACCGTAGCAGGAGTACTCAACAATAGACATCCACTTTCCATGAACGAGGTGGATTTTGAAGGGAATGTACCTTTTATGATACAAAATTCTGCTAATCCAGTTACTGTACTGCTTAATGCTACCCTTAAAAATACTGGTGGAAGTAGTATAAATGCTATTTTCAACAATACCGATGCGAAACTCTTAGTTCGCAATACAACTTTTATAGGATATGACACAGCTATTGTAAATCATGCTGCACAGCCAAGTTATACGGGTAATGCGATTGGAAATCTAGAGTGGGTGTCTCATGCTCGTTTAAGGAATCATGAATGTAATGATACTACTAGTCTGAACCTTCCTATTCTTCAAGCACCAGAGTTTCATACTAACGATTTCAGTAAATGGGCAAATGTGCTAGATTATGGCGTAATTCCAAACGATACTGCTAGTGATTTATCCATTGCCCTACAAGCTGCCATAGATTCGGGGGCAGAGTATATTAATGTGCCAAAAGCCGTTTATAGCATCGCTTCCACTGTTAAAATACGCAATAATGTGCGCAAAATCAATTTTAATTACGCGCGTATGTCCACCGTTAGTCCTTTTTTCGTTAGTGCTGCCGAAGATAATGTTTGGTTGGAATTTAATAACACAACACATGGTTGCGTTATCATAGAAAACTTGGACTATTCTAAACTAAGATTTCAGGGTCCTGCACAAGAAAGAGCATTCAGCATTCTTCCCTTCAAACATCAAACCTCTGATACATTGGTATTTAGGCATCATCTTGGAGGTTTGCCCGATGAAGAAGCCTCGTTGTATGTTGCGGCATCAGGAGCTGGTCCTTTTTTCCTAGAAGAAGGTAACTTGGGTGGACTTGAATTTGCGCCTAATCAAAAGGTTTATATTAGAGGAAATGACGGTATCGAACACCCAAAATATGGTAGATACCTCGCTAATACCACAGATCTGTGGATATTTGCTTCTAGCCAAGAATCAGGCGGTATTGGTATCAATGCACAAAATAGCTCTAGGGTAGAAGCACTGGGTTATTCGATTTACAGAAGAAGAGGAGGCGTGGAAAATAACGCTGTTTTTGACATTAACAACTCTAGTTTGTCCGCCACTTTTGCAGAAAGTGAAGCATTTCCAGGAGATACGCCTTATAATATTTATGTTAAAGACGATCAAGGTGGACAAGTAAAATTACTTTACAGCAAAGCAAGCTATTTTAGAGTGGATGTCAACTATGATGGCTCTGCCCCCTTATTTACCAGTTATGAGGGATGTAGTGATTTGCCAACCTCGCCATTAGCACCAACAAACCTTAGCGCTGGTAATCCTTTTTTCTTTCGCAATACCTTGAAATGGGAAAATAATGCCGATAACGATGAGGGAATGCTCTTACAAAGAAAAATATCAGGAGGTGCTTGGATGGACTTGGCTACCCTATTTCGAAATACAACTAGCTATATAGATGAGCCTGTTGAACCACAAACCACTTATGAATATCGTGTTAGGACTTTTAATAGCGTTGGTAGCTCAGATTGGTCTAATGTAGTTGCTATTGAGACTAAAGCACTGTCAGAAAATTTGAAAGCTCATTACACTTTTGAAGATAATGCCAACGACCAAACAATCAATGGAAATGATGGTGTTCTTTTTGGTGGAGCGAATTTTGTTACGGATGCAAAAGAGGGTAATAAAGCCTTAAAACTTAACGGAATAGACGCTTTTGTTCGCCTTGGCAATGAGGCTGGAACTGGCATATTTCACCAAGCTGGCAACGCTCGCACGATTACTATGTGGATAAAAGCACAACAAGTGGAAGAAGGACTTGTTCAATACATATATGAACAAGGAAGTAATATCAATGGTCTAGGATGGCGATTTACTTTCAACGATCTCAACAGACTAAGCCCACAAGGTAATCAATTTAACCGTCAGATGACTGCGGTAGCCATGAATAATGGGGCTAGAAGCGAAATACGTACAGTGGGTTATCGTTCTGACGATTGGCGACATATTGCACTAGTGTACGATGGAACATCAGGAAGGGGAGCATTAAGTTTTTATGTAGATGGCAAGCTACAGGAAATGGATAATCCTGGAGGTACAAGAAGTGATTTTAAAGCAAGTCCAGAGTTTGGCGCACTAGGAGCTAAATATATTACAGAAGCACATAATTTTGGTGCACCTGCGCCCAATGGCACTAATTTTTTTAAAGGACTAATGGATGATGTAAAAGTATTCAATGCCCCGCTACCGGAACAATTAATTCAAGTGATGGCAGGTAATAACTTTACACAATCTATCCCAGACGAGGTGAATGATTTGTACAGCGTAAAATCAAATAATCTAACTGTTAGCGCCCCTTCAAAAGGGGTAATAGCTAATGATAAAGATATGGATGGTAATAGTATTACCGCAGAATTAGTTTCCAATCCAAATAATGGAGTATTAGACTTTTTCAATGCCAATGGCACTTTTAGATATGTACCGAATAGCGGTTATCAAGGGATAGACACTTTTACTTATCGTATCTTCAATGGCATCAATTATAGTGACGAAGCAATAGTAGCTTTAGTAGTTGGCGAAACTAATGCTCCATCAGCACCTACTTTAACACCATTGAGTTCCACAGCTATTGCCATTACTTGGACAGATAATAGCAATAATGAAACATCTTTTGATATAGAGCGTCAAGGTCCTAATCAAACTACGTTTACTAAGATTGCAACGGTAGGTGCTAATACCACCACTTATAATGACTTAACGGTATCCGTTTGTCAAACTTATAGCTATCGCATCAGTGCTTGTAATATTAATGGATGTTCAATAGGGGCAAGTAATTCAACGACAAGTCTATGTGTTATTCCCAATGCTCCAAGCAACTTATTAATTACTAATGCAGGCTGTGACCAAATTGCGTTAGCATGGAATGACAACGCATCTGATGAAGCAGGATATATTGTGGAACGCAGTTCAGGTAGTAGTTTCTTTATTATTGACACTTTAAGTGCCAACACTGTAATCTACATCAATACTGGATTAACTGAATCTACCAATTATGCTTTTAGAGTTTACGCCTATAATGTGGCGGGAGTCTCCGCTACATCAAATACCGTAGCCGCCACTACCATTCTATGTGCACCTTCTGTACCTAGGCGATTAAGGATTAATAACTCTTCCAATACAACTATTGACTTAGGTTGGAATACTTCTACAAATGCAACAGGATACGTTTTGGAAAGGAAAGTAGATGGGGAAATTGATTTTTCTTTATTGGCAAATATTCCTCCAGGAACGACTACTTTTCAAGATAACACACTTAATCCCTGTACTTTCTACTCTTATAGAATTAGAGCTTTCAATTCGTCAGCATCCTCTCAAAGCTCTAATGTAGCGGCTATAACTACGCAAGGCTGTACGAATAATACAACGACTGTATTGAATCCAACGGATGATGCCTACATTTTTAAAAATGATAAAAATACTAATTTCGGAAATAGTACATTACTCGAAATTAGAGGAAAAGGGACAGATAATTCTGTTTTTGAGCGTATAGCCTTTGTTAAGTTTGATTTAGCAACAGTTACTGAAAATCTTAATTCAGCTAAACTTCGTATGAAGGTTTGTGTGCAATCCAATGCCAATTCAGCACTAACAAGTATTCACACCATGAATGATGCTAACGATGGCTGGCTAGAATCTGTTATTACTTGGAATAATCCACCTCAAACTACATTAGGTACGCCCATTAACTCCATAATAGTCAATGGGGCAAATCAAGATTGGTTTGAGTGGGATATTACTGGCCTTGTTAAGGAAGAGTTGGATAACCGCAATCAAATTCTTGGCATAACTATCTACACGGAAGATCCAAGTCTATTTAGATTTTGCGCTAGCGAAATTGCTGAATATAAACCTGAACTGGTATTGAATCTCAATACTGGAGCAATCAATTTACCTCCAGCAGTATTGATTACTGCTCCCACTGATGGCACAATATTCAATGAAGGAAATAATATTGTTATTTCCGCAAATGCTAGTGATGTAGATGGTACAATTAGTAAGGTAGAATTCTTTGCAAATGGCACAAAACTAGGAGAAGATACAAATGCTCCCTACAACTTTACTTGGATAACACCCAATCTTGGTAGTTACAATCTTACTGCAGTGGCAATAGACAACAACGGGGCAACTGCTACTTCTGATGTTATTGATATCGCAGTGAATCCTACTCCGCAATCGGATACGCTAAACGTTACACAACGCAATGGACAAAGTAATATCAACAATCAAGGCGTAAAAGTCCAAATTAATCTAAATGGATGGATTGTATTTTACAATGTCAACTTGACTGGTTACACTCATATTATCTCTACAATTGCCGCTAATGGGACTAACAGAAAAATTGAATTTAGATTAGGCTCTCCAACAGGAACAATCATTTCACAGCTCAATATTACACCAACAGGTGGATGGGATGTGTTTTCTAATCAAAGTTCAGCGATTACAAATAATCCTGGTGGCATTCATGACCTTTATGTAGTAGGTTTAGGAGGAACACCTGTTTGTAAATTGACTAAGATTATTCTTCTTAACAATGGAGGGAATTCTATCAATCCGAATATTCTATTGAATGATGCTGCAAAAAATATTATTAAAGTTTATCCTAATCCAACAGACTTGGGGATATTGAATATAAAAGGACTTTCTGAAGGTGCTTTAGTGGAAATTTATTCTATTATAGGTAAAAAAGTATTGAGTAAGATAGCTGCTTTTTCGGAGGTACTTTCCCTTGACATTCATTCCTTACAAAAGGGGGTATTTCAATTAATTATTCACGACAAAGATAATATCTTTAATGAAAAAATAATAGTTCAATAAAAATGTGTAATACCGAATTTTATATGTTTTTACGGAATGCCTCAACTTTAGGTTACAAACTAATTTTAATAACCTATTTTAAACAAAAACAACAGACTAATGAATAGAAGAAATTACATAAAGACAATAGGATATGCAGGAATGGGAACAATACTTTTACCCAACCAACCATTTTTTGCACAAGCACCTAAAAACTATATCCTTAATATTAATCCAAAATGGGAAAAAAGTACCCCTTTCAAACACACTTGGAAAGGACTAGGTAATGTGGATCAACTTCGTTGGATAGAACGAGGCGATATGCAGTCGCAACTTGTGATGGCAAAACAGGAACTTGGCTTGCGTCATGTGCGTGCAGTTGGACTTTTTGACGAGGATTTATATGCACTTTCTATTGACCCTGCCCTGTTTTTTAGCAAAGATAAAGTCGCAAAAAGTACCCCTAGAATTAACTGGCGAACACCGCTTTATATCTATGATAAGTTAGTGGAGATTGGACTTAGCCCTGTGGTAACGCCCTGCTTTATGCCTAACGAAATAGCATCTGGGACTAAAACGGTTTTCCAAACAAAAAATAATGTAACCCCTCCTAAAGACTGGAAAGATTGGGCATCATTGCTCAAGAACTTTATCACTACCCTGATTGATCGCTATGGTGTGGCTACACTAAAAACATGGTATTTTGAGGCATGGAACGAACCCAACCTTGATGGCTTTTGGACAGGTGGACAAGAGGGCTATTGGAAACTCTATCAAATTTTGAACGACACTATAAAGACTGTTGACCCAGCCTTGAAAATAGGCGGACCCTCCACTGCTCGTGGGGAATGGATAGAGGAAATCCTTCAATATGGGGAAAAAAATAATTGTATTCCCGACTATATCATTGGGCATTGTTACAATAATGACAGTGCTAATGCTCCTCTATCTCCATTTGAAGGTCCTCAAAAAGATAAAGAAAACAAATCGCCCAACTTCACATCAGGTGTAGTGCGAGGCATCAAAAAAATAATGAACGATTACAATTACAAAGGAGAATTTCATATGAACGAGTGGGGGCTTTCGTGGTATCCTTTTAATCCTGTGAGAGAAACAGCTAATGAGGCAGCCTTCATTGTGAAAACTATGAACGAAGTATCGCAAGAAGCAGACTACTTTGCTTATTGGTGTTTGAGCGATATATACAATCAAGTAGGCTATGGTTTGGAAACTTTTCATGGCAATTATGGGATGCTAACTATGGAGGGGCTGCGTAAACAAAATTATCATGCACACCAACTCTTAACGCAACTAGGTAATCAGAAAATAGAAATAGAAGCACTCGGCGCTACGGATGGGCAAGCTAGTGCTATTGTTACTCAGTCAGAGAGAGGGATTCAGGCACTTTTTTATGCGTTCAATATAGCATATCAAGCAGGTGATGAACCAGGAAAATGTCAGGTATCTATTGTGCTCCCAAAACAAATCAATCCTACTACGGCTAAAATATACCGTTTAGATAATGACCACAACAACGTAATGAACGCTTGGAAAGCTATGGGAAGCCCTGCTATACCTACTCAACCCCAGCTCAAGCAATTAAAAGCACAAAATGAACTCACCAGCGAGCGCGCTACCAATTTGTTGACAAAATCAAAAAATGGCTATATTGCTCAATTTGATATGCCCAATCCAGGGGTTGTTTTACTAGAGATTACAAAAAAATAATAAATTTTATTGTGTTAATTACAAAACTGAATCATTCAGATATTTTACAAATAAAAAAAATGAGTAAAACAGTAAATAGATTATTTTTTTTCTTTTTCCTCGTCTTACTTCTTAGCTGCACTGCAAAGGAAGAGAAGATGCGTCCTAACTTTTTATTCATCGTGGTAGATGATTTAGGATGGCGCGATATTGGTGCATTCGGAAGCACTTTTTATGAGAGTCCTCATGTGGACCAACTGGCTTCTGAAGGGGTACTATTTACAAATGCTTACGCTTCTTCCCCTGTTTGTTCACCTTCGCGGGCAAGTATTATGACAGGCAAATATCCTGCCACACTCAACATTACGGACTGGATTCCTGGAAGACAATCTTACATCAACACTGATAATGATCAGTTACTCTCCCAACCGTTTAATCTAGTCTTACCTCACAGTGAAACAACCATTGCCGAAGCCTTGAAAGAGAATGGGTATCAAACTTTTTTTGCTGGTAAATGGCACATTGGAGAAGATGAAGCATACTGGCCGCATCATCAAGGATTTGATACCAATATTGGAGGTTGGGCAAAGGGATTTCCAAGAGGTGGGTATTTCAGTCCTTATAAAAATCCGATGTTGGAAGACGGCCCAGATGGCGAATTTTTAACGGATCGTTTAGGTGACGAATGCTTAAAATTCCTAGCGCAAAGGGACAGTACAAAACCATTTTTGTTGTACCTTTCTTTCTATACCGTACACAATCCACAAGAAGGCAAGCCCGAGATTATTCAACGATTCAAAGAAAAAGCAGAAGCCATGGGCTTGGATAAAATTGATCCATTTACAATAGAACAAACATGGATAAAAAACAGCGAGCAAAAAGGAGAATGGAAAGATCGCTTGGTGCAAAGTAGTCCCGTTTATGCTTCGATGGTATATAGCATGGATGAAAATATCGGTAAAGTTATCAATAAACTCAAAGCATTAGGGTTGGAGAAAAATACTGTTATAGTTTTCACTTCTGATAATGGAGGACTAAGTACCGCCGAAAGTTCACCTACCTCCAATTTACCCCTTCGTGGCGGCAAAGGCTGGTTGCATGAAGGAGGTATTCGAGTACCCCTTATTATTAAATGGCCAAGAAAAACCCACAAAGGTGTAATCATTAACGCACCTACGATTAGTACCGATTTTTATCCTACCTTACTTGAAATGGCAGGTATTGAGTTGTTGCCAGAGCAACATTGCGATGGCAAAAGTTTAGTGCCATTGTTAAAAGGAGTAGATGACTATGATCGAGAACCCTTACTTTGGCATTATCCACATTACAGCAATCAAGGAGATACACCAGGTAGCGCACTTCGCAAAGGCGATTACAAATTGATACGCCGCTACGAAAATAATACTTACGAATTATATAACCTGCGAAAAGACATCAGCGAATCCAACAACTTATTTAACAAGGAACCAGCAGTTGCAACAGAAATGGTCAAGATATTGGAACAATACTTGGTGCGTACTAAAGCACAAATGATGTATCCAAACCCAGATTATAAAGGTATTAAGCGAGTAAATAATTAATCTTTTCAAGAATAAATGTTTAAATTATTAGATATTAAAATATAGCAAGATGACCAAATTTTATTTTTTGTATTGGGGTATGTTATTCATGTTGAGTTTGTTATTCACTATAAGTTGCCAGTTGCAAGAAAACACTACAACAAACAAAATGCCCAATGTTATCATTATTTATGCAGATGATTTGGGCTACGGCGATGTTGGGTGTTACGGTGCAAGCAACATTCCAACACCCAATATTGATCGTATGGCAGCAAACGGTTTGCGCTTCACAGATGCACATAGTGCAACCTCTACTTGTACTCCTTCGCGCTATTCCCTACTTACAGGAAATTATGCTTTCAGAAAAAATGTCAATATATTAGGTAGCGATAGTGGGCTACTTATTCCAACTGGTAAAAGCACTTTGGCAGATTTATTCAAGAGAAAAAAATATCAAACTGCTGTTATTGGGAAATGGCATTTGGGAGTAGGGGATGGTTCAATAATTGATTGGAATGGCGAAGTCAAGCCAGGTCCACTGGAATTAGGATTTGATTACAGTTACATTATTCCTGTTACTGGCGACCGAGTACCAACCGTATTTTTAGAAAACTACAGGGTAGATAAATTAAACAGTGAAGATCCTTTGCTTGTAACTTTTGTGGATGACCCAAGAACTTTAGAAAATCCATATGCTGAACCCGATGGGTTAAAAAATCCAGCATTATCTAAACAAAAGGGCGATGCTCAACATAGCGGGAGCATTATTAGTGGTATCAGTCGCATAGGTTACATGACAGGCGGAATGGCTGCGCGCTATGCAGATGAAGAATTGCCTGAAATATTAAATGATAAGGCAATTCACTTTATTGAGGCAAATAAAGATAGTTCCTTTTTTTTGTTCTATTCCTTTCATGATATTCATGTGCCTCGTCTTCCCAATAAGCAGTTTCAAGGAAAAACGACAATGGGTCCTCGTGGCGATGCTATCGTGCAGATGGATTGGATGGTGGGGCAGATTGTACAAAAGTTGGAAGCCTTAAATATTGCTGATAATACCATTATTATTTTTTCTAGTGATAACGGACCAGTGGTGTATGATGGTTATGACGACCAATCTGTGGATTTGTTAGGCAACCATAAACCAGCAGGTGCTTTTAGTGGTGGCAAATACAGCATTTTAGAGGGAGGAAACCGCGTTCCTACCATTGTGTATTGGCCTAGTCAAGTAAAAACAGGAGTGAGTAATGCGCTAGTTAGTCAAGTGGACTTTTTTGCCAGTTTTGCACAAATGCTTAGTTTAGAACTGGCAGATAAAGAAGCAATAGATAGCGAAAATCTATTAGATGCGCTGTTGGGAAAGACACAACAAGGGCGTAATATTATGTTGGAAGAAGTTTATACTTTAGCCCTTCGCGAGGGCAGTTGGAAATATATAGCTTCCAGAGAACCTAATAGTTTTCAGTGGATTGAGGAAAAACGAAGTATTCGAAGTGGACTTTCTAATGAACCTCAACTGTATAACTTAGAAAACGACATAACAGAATCGAAAAATTTAGCATTCACAGAACCACAACGCGTGCAGCGCATGGATTCTATTATCAACATCATAAAAAATAGGCAAAAGAGATGATACAACTATTCATAACCTTTATCTCCTTATCCAAACGAAGTAGATTCCTCTTTTTCATTAGTTGGTTGGGATGGACTTTTGCACATGGGCAACAGACATTCACAGGAGAAAGACTTTCACTAGATGAAAACTGGAAGTTCCATTTAGGCGATGTTGCTAAACATGACTATGAGTATCATTTATACGACAAAAATTTTCTGCCTTTTAGCAAAGTAGGGCGAATGGAAGGTGTAAATGCTTTGGACTACGATGATACTGCTTGGCGCACGGTGAATTTGCCCCACGATTGGGCAATAGAATTACCGTTTGTGAAAGAGCATAGCTTGAATAGTCATGGTTTCAAACCAGTGGGGTGGAAATATCCACAAACTTCTGAAGGCTGGTATCGAAAAAAAGTAGAAATAACAGATGCAGACCAAGACAAAAAAGTATTCATTAAATTTGATGGTGTCTTTCGGGACTGCCAAGTTTGGTTCAATGGCTATTATCTCGGCAATAATATGGGAGGATATATGGAGTTTATGTATGATGTTACTGATTTTTTGGAGTTCGGAGGAGATAATTTGCTGGTAGTCAAGGTAAATGCCACAGAGTGGGAAGGCTGGTGGTATGAAGGTGCAGGGATTTACCGCCATACTTGGCTCATCAAAAAATCGAAAACGTATATTCCAGAACACGGCACCTATATAACTAGCGAAGTGAACAATAAAGAAGCACAAATATTTGTTGAAACAACCATCATCAATGCGGACGATGCTAACAAAGACATCACTCTTACCTTAGAATTTGTAGACGACCAGAACAAAGTAGTTAGCAAGATTGAAAAACAACTCAATATAGATATCAACGGTACGATAACAGATAAGTCCATTTTGAATGTAACGAATCCAAAACTTTGGTCATTAAGCAGTCCTTATCTGTATGAGGTAGTTTCCACTCTTAAAGATAAAGGTATGGTCGTAGATCAAACTACGGTGCATACAGGTATTAGAACCATTAAATTTGATGCGGATAAAGGATTTTTCCTCAATGGACAGTCCGTCAAAATAAAAGGAGTGTGCATGCATCAAGACCATGCGGGCGTAGGGGTTGCGATTCCAGACCGTTTGCAATATTACAGAATCGAAAAACTTAAAGAAATGGGGGTAAATGCTTATCGTTCATCCCATCATCCGCCAGCACCTGAAATTGTAGCCGCTTGTGATAAACTTGGCATGTTGATTATGCCTGAAACAAGGACTTTGAGCAGTTCACCAGAATATGAAGACCAACTTAGGCGACTTATCCTGCGCGACCGCAACCATCCGTCCGTGTTTATTTGGTCGCTTGGCAATGAAGAAATGAATGTGCAAAATAAGGAAACAGGTAAGCGGGTAGCAAAACATATGAAACGCATTCAACAAGAGCTAGATCCTTCGCGCCTAAGTACCTATGGTGGCAACAATGGCAATCAATATGAAGGTGTCAATGAGATAATGGATGTAAGAGGATTCAACTACATGAACATTTCGGATATTGACACTTACCATAACGAACATCCCAACCAGCCACTCATTGGTTCAGAAGAAGCTAGTACACTCTGCACCAGAGGGCAATATAAAATGGATACAATACAAGGATTTATGACGGATTATGATAAAAAAGAGAATATTCCATACGGTTGGTGTGCTAATGCAGAGGAATGGTGGTCATTCTATGATTCACGTGATTTTTTGATGGGTGGATTCATTTGGACGGGATTTGACTATCGTGGAGAACCCTCTCCTTATCGTAAACAATCCGTCAATAGCCATTTTGGAGTTATGGATGTTTGTGGGTTTCCCAAGAACAATTACTATTACTACAAAGCTTGGTGGACAGACGAAGATGTGCTCCATCTTTATCCTCACTGGAATTGGGGCGGTAGAATAGGTGATACAATTAACGTTTGGTGTCAAACAAATGCTCAAGAAGTAGAGCTATTCTTAAATAATAAAAGTTTGGGCAAAAAACAAGTAATCAAAAATAGACATTTAGAATGGAATGTCCCTTATAAACCAGGTATATTAGAGGCTAGAGCTATAAAAAGTGGAAAACAATTAATAACTACCTTAGAAACGACAGGCACACCTACTCAAATTCTTATTACCCCAGATAGAACAAATATTTATGCTGACGGACAAGATGTGAGCGTGTTGAACATCACAGTATTGGATGCGAAAGGTAGGGAAGTACCAGACGCAGAAAGTTTTATTGTGTTCGATGTAAAAGGCGCTGGAAAAATTATTGGTGTGGGCAATGGTAATCCAGCCAGTCTCGAAGCAGATAAAATCTTAGCAGGGGCTTACTTTAGAAGGCTTTTTAATGGCAAATGCCAAGTCATTCTTCAAAGCACTAAGCAGGCAGGTGAAATTCAATTTACAGCAAGTTCTGAAAAATTAATGACTGCGTCAGTTGTAATACTTTCTAGTAAGACACAGTAAAGTGAGTATAAGGAGGGATTATTTTACTAAAAATAATCCCTCCTTATACTCATCGATTGCGCCACCTATCTATATACACTTGGCTTAGCGAATCTGAATCTTTATAGTGAACGCGCAAGTCAGTCAGTTTGGCTTTTAATTCTTTTACAATATTAGCATAAGCAGGGTCATCGTAAACATTTTTTACTTCCTTTGGGTCTTTCAATCGGTCATAGAGTTCCCATTCATCCACATCATTGTAGAAATGCACTAATTTGTATTCTTTTGTTACAATGCCGTAGTGTCTTTTCACCATATGCACCGCAGGATATTCGTAGTAGTGATAGTAAACAGAACTGCGATTCCATGATTTAGTGTCGCCTCGCATTAAAGGTAGTAAGCTCTCACCTTGCATATCCTTTGGTACAGGGATGCCAGCAGCCTCCAGTAAAGTAGGCGCAAAATCTAAGTTTTGCACCATTTCATCGTTTCGACTATTGGGTGCAATTACCTTTTTCCAACGCATGAGCAACGGCGTTTTGAACGATTCGTCATAAATGAATCGCTTATCGAACCATCCATGCTCTCCCAAATAAAATCCTTGATCGGAAGTATAAATGACAATGGTATTTTCTGCTAATCCACTTTCATCCAAATAGTCCAGCACTCGCCCTACGTTGTCGTCCACAGAGGAAATGCAAGCTAAATAATCTTGCATGTAGCGTTGATATTTCCAACGCATTTTTTCCTCATCACTCATGTTGTTCCAATTATTTTTAAAAAAGTTGTTGATAGAATCTAGCACAGGTTCGTACAGCGCGCGTTGCGCTTCATTGGCGCGCCCATAAGGTGCGTAAAAGCTGTTTTCAAATTCTGCTATTTGTGGCGTTACACCTTTCATTTGCTTTAATACTTCAGGACGTATTTTGCTATCGTGACTGTACATCATGTGTTTGAGCAAGTTCATTTCTGCTGTTTTAGCTGCTGTACCTCGATTTTCGTAATTGTCGAACAAAGTTTCGGGTTCTGGGAACTGCTTTTGCGAAAACTCCTTGAATTTCTCAGGCGTGGGCCACCAAGAGCGATGTGGAGCTTTGTGTAAATACATCAGCATAAAAGGCTTATCTGCACTGCGTTTATTTTTCAACCAATTCAAAGTGAGGTCGGTGATGATGTCCGTAACATAACCTGTAATAATGGTATCTCCTTTTTGCGTAATAAATCTTGGATTGATGTATTCTCCTTGCCCTGGCAAAATCATAAAATCATCTATACCTTTTGGATTGTTACCAAAATGCAGTTTTCCAAACATAGCAGTTTGATAGCCAGCTTGTTGAAAGAGTTGCGGAAAAGTAATATTGGTGGTGTCAAACGGAAATTCATTGTCAATTTTTCCGTTCAAGTGGCTATGTTTCCCTGTCAAAATAACGGCTCTGGAAGGGGCGCATATTGAGTTGGTAACGCAGGCATTAGAAAATAAAATCCCTTCTTTGGCTAAACGATCAATATTTGGCGTTTGAATCAGCCGATCACTATATGCGCTAATGGCTTGATAAGCATGGTCATCGGACATAATAAAGATAATGTTAGGTTGCTGAGGAAGGGCGGATGAACCCACTTCTTTTTCTGTGCAGGCAATGGATACCCAAGACAGTAAAATTACAGCTAATATTGGTGTGGCAAAAGTTGTGTTTTTCATTTTTCGTTTTTGTTAGTTATTTATTTGGTAAAGATAGCTATTTATAGCATTTTATAAAGAAATGCAATACTGGAAAATTAGATCGGGATTAGTTTTTTTAAACCAATCCCGATGAATATAGAAACCACTATGCGTCCCTCAATTCCTTTCTAAGTATTTTGCCTACGTTTGATTTTGGCAGCGTTTCCCTAAACTCAATAATTCTAGGGACTTTGTAAGCCGTTAAATTTTCTTTGCAGTAAGCAATAATTTCCTCTTTTGTAAGCGAAGCATCTTTTTTAACGATGAAGGCTTTTACGACTTCTCCCGATTTTTCGTCTGCCACACCAATCACTGCAGATTCTAATATTTTTGGATGTCCTGCTAAAACTTCCTCTACTTCATTAGGAAAAACATTAAAGCCCGACACCAAAATCATGTCTTTTTTGCGATCTACAATTTTGAAAAAGCCATCTTCATCCATAAGACCAATATCGCCAGTGCTGAACCAGCCATCGGCAGTAAGCACTTTCTCCGTTTCCTCTGGACGATTAAAATATCCCTTCATCACTTGAGGTCCTTTGATCTGTATTTCACCTACTTCATTTACACCCAACGGACGACCATTGTCATCCACAACGCGCATATCCGTAGAAGGAATAGGATAACCTATTGTTCCCTTTCTGCAAGTTTCGTCATATGAATTGGTGGAGGCAACGGGCGCAGTTTCTGTTAAGCCATAACCTTGACTAATAAATGTTCCTGTAATGGCTTCCCATCGGTCGGCTACGGCATCTTGCAGTGCCATGCCTCCAGCAGAGGCAATTTTTAAGTGCTTGATGTCTAGTTTTGTAAATTCTTCATTGTTCAATAAGGCGTTGTATAATGTGTTTACGCCAGTCATCATCGTGATTTTATACTTTTTAAACGCATCCACCACCGTAGATAAATCTCTAGCATTGGTAATGAGTACACTATGAAAACCATTGTACATTGGAGAAAGTGTATTCACGGTAAAAGCATAAATATGGTACATCGGCAAAGGACAAAGCACGATTTCCTTTCTTTCTTCCACGAATGGCTTCATCATCTCACCCACTTGAAGCATATTGGCAATCAGGTTGCGGTTCGTGAGCATAGCGCCTTTTGCAATACCTGTTGTACCGCCGGTGTACTGTATTAGCATAGTGTCATCTGGTTTGCCGTAATGCTTTTTGATGCTCAAGCGTTTGCCTTTATTAATTGCAGTAGAAAATTTAACTTCGTTTGGTAACTGATAAGTTGGTACCATTTTTTTGACATTGCGCACCACAAAATTGGTAATCCAGCCTTTTATTGGGGACAACATCTCGCCGATGCTTGTTGTGATGATTAATTGAATCTTTGTTTCTGCCAATATTTTCTGCAAGTTGCTGGCAAAATTCTCTAAAATAAGAATCGCTTTTACTTCTGAATCATGGAATTGATGCAACATTTCTCTAGGAGTATAGAGTGGATTGGTATTGACAATTTGTAAGCCTGCCTTGATTGCACCAAACAAAGCCACAGGATATTGCAACAAATTAGGCATCATTAAAGCAATTCGGTCACCTGGTTTCAGACCACTCGACTGCAAGTAAGCACCAAAAGCATCAGAAAGTTGATCCAATTCTCCATAAGTCATCATCTTACCCATATTGCTGAAGGCAGGTAAGTCTTTGTACTTTTTAACACATTCTTCTATTAGTTGTACAATAGAATCATATTGATCGGGGTCAATAGTCTTGTTTACTTTTGGATGATAATTTTTCATCCAAGGACGCTCCAAAATCGTAGTTTCACTCATTGTATCTTGTATTAGTGGTTAGGCAACAAATTATGTATCTAATAACAAAAATATAACAACATAAGATTTTATTTGATTAATTCTTGTTAAAGAAGACAAATATTATCTCTACCTTCGCCTCGCTAAACGCTAATTCAATTAGCAAAAATCATTTATTAATTTACATCAGCAAATGAAAAATTTAATTCAACTATTAGGTATTGCGATGGCAGTGTTCGTATTCAATGCTTGTCAACAGACGCCATCCACTGCAAATGTTAAATTAAGCACATTGGAAGATAGTATTATTTACGGTCTTGGTGCTTATAATGTAGATATTTTGATGGAGCAGTTTAAGGTGGAAAATCCTAATTTAGCGATTGCTTACAAAGGCATGAAAGACCAATTGGAAAAAAAGGCACTTTTCACGCCAGAAGAATTTAACATGATTGCCCAAACATTCTTGACCAAACAAATGGAACAAGCAGCATCGGGAAATGAAGATAAAGGAAAAAAATTCTTGGAAGAAAATGCGAGCAAGGATGGTGTAATGACAACGGGAAGTGGTTTGCAATACAAAATTTTGGAAGAAGGAAGCGGCGGTAGTCCAAAATTAGAAAATGAGGTAACTGTTCATTACGAAGGTAAATTAATTGATGGTACAGTGTTTGATAGTTCTATCCAAAGAGGTGAGCCTGTTTCATTTCCAGTAGGTGGCGTAATTCCAGGTTGGACAGAAGCGTTGCAAATGATGAAAAAAGGTGCTAAATGGCAGTTGTTTATCCCTAGCAATCTTGCTTATGGGCCAAGAGGTGCTGGCAACTTAATCGGTCCAAATGAAACATTGATTTTTGATGTTGAACTAATTGACTTTTCAGAAGCGGCTAATAGTCCTCAATAATTAATTTTAACGGATTGTCAAAAGTATTTTCTTTTGACAATCCAATGTTCCACTTAAATTGCTGCAAATTCATTTCGCTGTTATGAATATTCTCCTCCAACAGCCTACAATTATAGCACCTAATACTGTTTATCATCTTAAACAGTATGATATCCTAATTCAGAACGGAATCATAACAGCTATTGATAGTTCTTTACACAACACCGATGCTAAAATTGTTAAAGCACACAACTATTACTTATCTATTGGGTGGCTTGACGTAGGAACACAAGTAGGTGAACCTGGGTTGGAACATCGCGAAGACCTAGAGTCCGTAAGCAAAGCCGCTATGGCTGGAGGATTTACAGCGATTGCTAGTTTTCCAAATACCCGACCTGCCATTCATTCCAGAACTGAAGTGAACTACCTCAAGCACTTCTCAGCAGATCGTTTGATAGACATTTTTCCAATAGGAGCTGTTTCCAAAAACTGCAAGGGCGAAGAAATGGCGGAACTGTACGATATGCACGATGCAGGGGCAGTTGCTTTTTCCGATGGGAAACACAGTGTACAACATATTTTGCTGCTTACCAAAGCCTTACAATATGTAAAGGCTTTTGATGGACTCATCATCAACTACCCCAATCAAAGCAATCTCGCGTCAGATGGACAGATGCACGAAGGAGCTATTAGTACACAGCTTGGGCTTCCGGGTATTCCAAGTATAGCGGAGGAAATGGCAATTCAAAGGGATTTGACCTTGCTGGAATACACCAATGCTAAACTCCATTTCCATAATATTTCAACAGCAACATCAGTTGAAATAATTAGAGCAGCAAAAGCAAAAGGACTGAATGTGAGTGCTTCTGTGGCAATTATGAATCTTGTGCTTACCGATGAGACTTTGTTGGATTTTGATACGAATTACAAAGTGCTACCGCCATTGCGCGAACTTAGCGATGTGGAAGCATTAAAGAATGGACTAAAAGAGGGGGTGATTGACTTCATCACTACGCATCATACGCCATTAGAAGTAGAGGCAAAAGCAGTAGAATTTCCCTACGCCAGTTTTGGGGCTATCGGTCTTGAAACGGCTTATGCGTTAAGCAATATGCACTTAGGAACTGAGATTTCGCAAGAACAACTCGTGCAATGGTGGGCATATCATCCTAGAAAGCGTTTGGGCTTGGCTATTCCCGAAATTAGTGTAGGCAGCCTTGCTAATTTAACTCTTTTTGATTCTAATGCCACTTGGGTTTACGAAGAAGATAGCATACAATCGAAATCAAAAAATAGCCCATTTATTGGTCAGACTTTTCGAGGAAAAGTAGTTGCCGTGTTCAATAAAGGCAAGTGGATGAGTTTTTTGTAAGCCTTACTTTGCTATTGTAAATAGCTTGCACCAAAAGGTGGTTGAAAATTACGATGTTTTAAAAAGTAAGCAAAATCCCTATGCCATCAGGACTAAGGCTCAAGGAATTTAAAATAGGGGCTAAGTTCTTGTTATCGCTGGAAATGGCGACGCAGGTAATGACATCAAAAGTAAACAAGAAAGCACCTTGTAGCACAATTGCTTTACCAAAACCTTTAAGTCGTTCTGGACGCTCGGTTGTATTTTTTGCCCGCTCTATCAAATAAGCTCCACCGAGCATGTACCCTATATCTAAGCCAGCGTTGAACAATAAAATTTTTTGGAATTTATGTTGTTCTTGAACAGTTGTGTATAAATCGAAGCTACTAGGGTCAATTTTTGATACACCGTACCAGCCAAAACCAGCAATGACAAGATTTATGACATTCCAGCCTGCATTCATCTGGTGAAAGTGCTTCACTTCACCTTCTGCTCGATTGGCTAAAGCAGCCCCTAGTGCAATGTTGCCAACTGCCCAACTGCCAAGAATTTTCATTGCATTTTGTTGCTTCTGTAAACGAGTTTGGTTGAAGTCTAGTAAAAAACTACTTTGATTCCAAGCCAAAAAAGAAAAACACAATAGCGTAGAAGTGATTAGATATTTTTTCATGTTCACTATTTTCCCATAGTAAGCTAAAAAGTAGTATTTTGTTCGTGATGTTTTCAAAAAGTCATTAAAAACATTTTACACAAAGATTTTTTTAGTGTAGATTTTGACTTCAGTTCTATCAAACTACTCATTTTTCATGAAAGCAAATAATTCAATGGAAAGAATATGGCACATTGGGAAGTATTTAATTGTGTTATTGATTGTCGCTTTCATCAGTACACTTTTTCCGAATAATGCCCGATTCAAATACCAATTTGAAAGAGGCGGCACTTGGAAGTACGAAGACTTAACTGCTCCTTTTGATTTTCCAATTATTAAATTGGAGGAAGAGCTAGAGGCAGACAAAGCTGCTCAACAAAGCAATATCACTCCTGTTTATGAATTGGTTAATGATGTGGCTAGAATCCAAAAAGACCTTTTTGAGCAAGCCTTCAAAGCGCAATGGGAAGCGGAAAAAGAACGCAATCAATTTAAAGAAGCTATCAATCAACCTAATCGTTATCTCAGATACAGTTGGCAGTTTCTGGATCGCATTTACAACAAAGGAGTTATTCTGTTAGAGCCAATGCACATGAATAAGGGAAAAGATTTTGTGGTGAATGTTTTGCGTGGCGATGTGATGAAACTTCAAACACTAGGCAGTCTGTTGACTATCAAAGGAGCAAAGGAGTTACTCGGTGATAGTCTGCCATACAGTCCGTTAAAAGAACCAGAATTTCTACTCCCCTTGCTAGAAAAAAGCATTACTTACAACCTTAAATATAGTGCAGAACGAACTGCCCAATTTGAGCAAGTTATTCCCGAAACTAAAGGTATCGTAAAGAAAGGAGAGATGATTGTAACGGTTTCGGGTATTATCACAGATGAAGCGTATGAAAAGCTAATGTCTTTCAAAACGGCATACGAACAGGAAATTACTAGACAACGCTCGCCTTTAGGCATTTTTTTAGGTTATTTCCTATTGACAAGTCTAGTGATTGGCTTTTTTGTACTCTACATCCAACGATTTGCAAAAGACCAGTTTGAGCACTTAAACGAATTCTTGTTTATGCTAATGTGGGTATTGATATATAGTTACTTAGTTTATTTGGTAACAAGCGCAAGCACGAATGTTCAACTGGTTTACCTATTGCCCTTTTGTATCGTCCCTATTGTAGTTAAACATTTCTACAACAACAGTTTAGCATTATTTATCCATGTAGTAGTTGTGTTGATTGCTAGTTTCCTTTCCTCTCTTGGTTTTGAGTTTACTTTTGTACAAATTGTTGCTGGTATTGCTGCTATATTAGGCAGTGTGAATGTACGCAACTTTACAAGGTTCATGTATCTAATTGCACTCGTTTTTACGACGTATTTTTTCACTTTTCTAGGGTTCGCACTTATTCAAGAGGGTAGCCTTCGCCAATTTGATTGGGCAATTCTTGGCTTGTTGATTGCTAATGTGCTCTTCATTTTATTAGCGCATCCATTGATTCCTCTTTTAGGACGAATTTTTGGGTTTACTTCTTCCAGCACTTTACTGGAATGGGAAGACACCAATCAGCCACTACTCAAAAAATTAGCCACCACTGCACCTGGAACTTTTCAACATTCCTTGCAAGTAGCAAACCTAGCCGAATCTTCAGCTAGGGCTATTCAAGCCGATTACACCTTACTCAAGGTAGCAGCACTTTACCATGACATAGGAAAAATGAGTAACCCCAACTATTTTATCGAAAATCAAAGTGGTGTGAATCCACATAACGAATTATCTGCCATAGAAAGTGCAAAAATTATTATCTCTCATGTAGATCAGGGAATAAACTTAGCAAAAAAATATCGCTTACCCAAAATGCTTACTCGTTTTATTGCTACTCATCATGGAACAACAAGTGCAGAGTATTTCCTAAAAAAACACATGGAAGAACATCCAAACGAAGTTATAGATAAGACGCTTTTTTATTACAAAGGTCCACTACCCGTTACAAAAGAAGAAACCATTTTAATGTTAGCAGATTCAATAGAGGCAGCAAGTCGAAGCCTTCGCAACGCTACGGGAGCAGAAATAGATAGTTTCGTAGAAAAAATTATAAACGGCAAAATAAATAATGGACAACTCAACGAATCGCAGTTATCCTTTAGCGAGTTGGAAATTTGTCGTCGAGTCTTCAAAAACACTTTGCGCAGTATCTATCATCCGCGTATTGATTATCCAAAATAAGGGGTAATGCTCTGAATTAAGGTTTTTTAAATCCATAGGGGCAGTGGCGACAGCCATTTTGACAGCAATATCCTCTTTGCTTCAAATACTCGGCTGTGAAAACATAAAACCCGTTTTCTATGTAAAAGTCCACTCCTTCTTGAAGTGGCTTTACTGACTTTCTTTTCTTGCTCAAGTGAACAATAGCTTTAATTAAATAATAAATGCTAACCC
The DNA here is from genome assembly GCA_937944245.1 of uncultured Saprospiraceae bacterium. GTDB lineage: Bacteria > Bacteroidota > Bacteroidia > Chitinophagales > Saprospiraceae > JAAUTG01. The sequence goes on from CALDYY010000069.1 coordinate 61,117, forward strand.
ATAACGCTGAATTTCGTAAGAGTTTACAAAAAAGGAGGTAATTTTTTCAACATATTGCCTATTCTATGTTGTTATAGCAACTTTGGAAATGCGAAATGCTTTTTGATTAGAATGATTTAACATCAACCAATGAAATTACTTGCCACCTTTAGTTTATCTACACTACTTTGCTTTTCTCTTGCGGCACAGCAAGCACTTAGTCTAGCAGATGCCATCCAAATTGGATTAAGCAACAATTACCAAATTGAAATTGCAGAGCGAAATATCGAAATTGCTCAGCAAAACAACTCTTGGGAAGTTGCAGGTAGGTATCCCACAGTGAGCTTTGGTATTCAAGGAGGGAATAGCTATCTCGATCAATTCAACCCTGCTTCCTTTATCAGAGAGTTGACCTCCCTGCGCAGCGACTGGACAGGAAGAGTAGATGTACAATGGACTATTTTCGATGGCTTTAGAGTAAAACTCAATAAAGCCCGTTTGGAAGAGCTAGAACGCATCAGCAAAGGTAATGCTGCTTTGGCGGTGCAGGCAACAGTGGAGGATATTATTTTGGCTTACTACCAAGCGTTAGTGCAGCAAGAGCAACTTAAGGTAATAAGCGACGTACTACTGCTCTCGCGCGACCGAATTGCTTATCAAGAAGTACGTAAAGAATTTGGGCAAGCCACTAGCTTTGATTTACTACAAACTCAAGATGCCTATCTCAATGATTCTACCACGCTATTGATTCAACAGAACAATTTAAACAACACCTTGCGCAACCTAAATCGCGCGATGGGCGTAGATGATTTCACTCAGCAATATAACCTTACTACACCGTTAGACGAAGCTCCCAAACGATACTTTTTAAACGATTTGCAGCAGCGGATGCTTGCTAGTAACGTTAATTTGCAAAATTCATATCTCAATAGAGAACTAGCTAAAGCCAATACTCAACTTCGAGAAAGTGAAAAATACCCTATCCTTAGCATTGACGTTGGCGGTTCTTACAATGAAAATTTTTCCAGATTGAATGCTATTAATCCGCAAACAGGGGAGCAATTTGGTGCTGTAAATGGCAACGCCTTCACAGGCTTTGCAAATATTAATCTGGTTTATCCTATCTACACAGGTGGTATGAGAAAACGCAATATTGCCAATTCCAAAATAGAAGAAATCGTCGCCCAACTCAACGTCGAAGACTTAAAGCGCAATCTATCCACGCAGTTAGCAAATAGCTATGCCACTTATGAAAATCAGTTGCAGCTATTAGAATTAACCAATCGCCTTCTTGACAACGCAGCGCGCAACTTAGAAATTGCTGAAGAGCGGTTCAAAGGAGGTTTAATTAGTTCTTTTGACTATCGGACGATTCAGCTAAATTACATCAATGCTTCGCAAAGCCGATTGAATGCTTATTTCAATCTAAAATTAACCGAAACAGAGCTGATTCGTCTAACAGGTGGATTGGTAAATTAAATAGCAAACGCATGAAGCATCAAAATAATTTAATTACTTGTATTTTAGGATGTGCCATCTTACATCTCGTTGGCTGCATCACGCCAACAGAAAAAACAAATGCTGTTGATGTGCCAGTAAATGATTGGGAAATAGCTGTTGATGAGGAACAACTTTTTGCACGTTTAGCGGAGGAACTTGTTGCCAGTCCTAGTTCTTTGTATGAAGAACAAAAAAATATAATGATTAACTATGCGCTTGATGCGCTTTGGGATGTGCAATTCACGGAATCGGGTTTGTGCTATCAAATTGTCAAACAAGGGGAAGGTGCGCCCATTCAATGGGGCGATGATTTGCAAGCGCATTATGAAGGAAAATTTTTGAATGGTGAAATCTTTGATTCTTCTTATGAGAGAATGTCGCCACTATCTTTTAAAGTAGGCACTTTAATTGATGGTTGGAATGAAGCCTTGCAACTCATCAACAAGGGTGGTAAGATTCGCGTACTTGTCCCTTCTCATTTAGGTTACGGCGAAAAAGGATTTATCATACCGCCTAATGATACTTTAGTGCCACCAAATGAAGTATTAGCATTCCGATTAGAAGTGTTAAACAAAATGCGATAACATTTTTGTAGCTTTGTACTGTTAAAATCTAACTGACTGTATTAAAACTGTTTTACTGTAAAGATTTCATTAGCAAAAAGTCAAGCACCTTTTTTTATGTTAAGTTAACTAAGATGGTGTCTATGGTTTTGTTGTGAAAGATAAAAAAACACTCACCATGATAAAGATTTTGGTAAATGATGGTCTCCATGCCGATGGTAAAATGCTACTGGAAGAGGCTGGTTATGAAGTAGATGATAGAAAAGTGGCGCAAGCAGACTTACTTCAAGTGTTGCCCAACTATGATGCTGTCATTGTGAGAAGTGCTACGCATATAAAAAGAGAGGTGCTAGAACATTGTCCTAACTTGAAACTCATTGCAAGGGCTGGTGTAGGTATGGACAACATTGATACCGCTTTTGCTCGCGAGCGTGGTGTTAAAATAATGACTGCGCGCAGAGCTGTGGCACATTCCGTAGCGGAACTAGCTTTTGGGCATATGTTCACATTGGCACGTCATTTTCAAAATACCAATAGGGATATGCCTTCTAAAGGGAATACAGCATTCAAAGAACTAAAAGAAGCCTATTCCAATGGCATACAACTAAAAGGAAAGAACTTAGGAATTATTGGCTTTGGAAAAATTGGGCAAGAGGTAGCGCGTATTGGTATTGGTATTGGTATGAATATTATCCCTGTTGATTTGGAGGTCAATGAAGTAGAAATTGATGTTAGCCTTTATCGCACAGCATCAATGAGCCTTGCTGTAAAAATGACGACGACTTCGCTGCAAGAAATGCTACCCGAAGCAGACTTTGTTACTTTGCATGTTCCCCTTAACGGAGATACGCCTATTCTTGGTGCAAAAGAAATTGCTATGATGAAAAAAGGAGCTTTTCTAATCAACACCTCTCGTGGAGGTACTGTTGATGAGGAAGCAATGATTAAGGCATTGGATAGTGGCAAACTAGCTGGTGCAGGATTAGATGTTTATAATCAAGAAGCAAATATACAAGAGGCACTATTGCAGCATCCAAAAATTTCAATGACACCGCATACTGGTGCAGCTACCATAGAAGCCCAAAGGGATGTCGCTTTGGAATTAGCGGACAAAATAATTGCCTTTTTTGGCGATCAACGATAGATTGAAAAGAATGTAGAGTGCATACTTGTTAAATCATCAAGCAACAAGTATGCACTTCTATAAAACTTTAACTTTAATAGCTTCGATATTTTTTTTAGCACTGCCAATAAAAATATTTTCACCAATAATCACAATCGGTCTTTTCAGGAAGGTATATTCTTCGAGCATCAACTGGCGATAATCTTCCTCTGTTAATACTCTAGTATTTAATCCCATAGAGCGGTACTTCATTGCTCTTTTGCTAAAAAGCGCTTCATAAGAGCCAATCTTTTCTTTTAGAAAATCAAGTTGCTCTGGTGTGATTCTATCTTGTTTGATATTTTGAAACTCGAAGTCCTCACCACCTCCCATTTCTTTGATTACTCTCTGGCAAGTTTGGCAGGTATCAAGGTAATAGATTTTACGTTGCATGTGTCTGTTGTTTGATTAATGTTTATGCAACTATCAAAACATTCTTGTCGAATATCAAGATGTCATAGAAGATTAATTTTTTTCTTGACAAATGGAGAAAGTGCTGTTCCTTTTACTTTTGCTTCAGCTATGATAAAGAACTCGGATTGTGCGCCATAGGCTAGTTTCGCTGCATTGGCAATACCCTTGAAAATAAAATTCTTTGTACCAAAAGCTTCTACTTCCGAGCGGAGCAACTCAAAGGGAAGTGTAAATTCCAGTTTAAGCGGAGCATCTGGTGCAATTTCAATGTTTTTATCTAAATTAATTTTACCCAGTTCATACTCATCTATGCGCTTGGCATTGCTCCTGCCACGTTCGTAGCGTTCAATCATTTTGACGGTAATTGATTGTACCACTTGCCGATTCATGGATGAAAGTTGAACGATGCCAGTTACCTTTTTTTCATAATGCCGAACGTCTTCAGGTACTACCAGATTTATTTTAACCCCTTCAATACCAAAATATTGTTTGACTTTCTCGAACATAAAACTACATGTTGTAATCGTTAATTGACCATTCTCCAGTGCCAGCTTTCTTTTAACGGTTTCAACCACTGTTGGTCGAACGCTTCTTTAGTTGCCACTAGATTATCGAACACTAAGGTTTGCTCAGAGATTAACCCTTGTTGAAATAATTCGACGAAAGTATCTTTATGAGCTGTTTTTATTTCGTTATTTTCTTGATAAGCAAAAGTCATGCGGTCAAATAAATCTACCTGAAAATGAGCAGACAATCGTTGTAAAAAATGAACGGAACTATCTATGGAACAGCCACTTGCGCCTGCTTGCGTTTCATCCACCATCAGTACGATAAATTGGCGATGAAATACTTTAGCACTTGATTTTAGCGTGCGGTTGTGACTTACCCACTTTTCGGCAAATTGCTGTAAGTAATGTTCTAGTTCTTCTAATTCTTGCGCTGTGAATGGTCGGCTAGCTTGATAAATCCAAACTTTAGATTGCGCTGATAGCGATTCATGATTAGTCATATTCTCAACGATTAGATAAATTTTATCGTTACTTCTTATTATTGAATTACAATTTTTTTGACAACTTGTTCTTTACCCACAATAATTTGCAGCAAATAAAGTCCCGTACCGTTTACTTGAATATGGTGTTCCAAATCGTATGCAGCGTTATACTGTTTGCTATCGAGCATTTTTCCATTTACATCTAGCAATCGAACCACTACTTTTTCTTGACGAGGCTGAGCAAATCGAATATAGATTGTTTCGCCAGTCCCTATTAAGTTAGGTGTTATTTGGATGCCTTCAGATAAATTTAAGTCTTTAGTGCTTGTGCTTGCTGTGGCAATAAACGTAAATCGAGGGGATGCTGGTGCGCAAGAAGAATAGTAATTGAAAGGACGAACGCGCCAAAAATATCTTCTTCCCAATTGTAAATTAGGTAGTGCTATGCTATTGCCTTCCACCATTTGATTGACATCGAAGATAGGAAAAGTGGGTAAGCGGCTCACTTGTACAATGTAATGCGTTGCATTTGGTACTGCCTCCCACTCCAAGAAACCATTTTCGGCATTCACTAATCCACTATCAAGTGGTGAAAGTGGTAATATCGTAGATTGTTCGATGCGACCGAAAGGCATAGCTTGTCTGCCTAGTCCATCTTTTTGCTCTATTAGGTTAGCGCGCATGGCTAGTGCCTGTTCTTCCGAAAAGCGATTTTGGCAAGCATCAAAAGCATAAGACATAATCAGTGAACCATCCGAATTAAAGGAAACGCCCGTTGGATCTTTTTGAAGTTGTCGGCTTCTAGTATCGTTGTTGCAAGCCCAGCGATTGAATAAATAATCGGGTTGGGTATCACAAAAACCATCCGCTGCTTCACGGCAATTAGTGCCATCCATTCTTTCGACTAAAATATTGTTTCCTCGATAGCGGATAAACTCAGGTGCAGGCTCATTAAAGTTATAGTTAATAGAATCTATGTCGCCAATTGCTTCCCAGCCATAAAAAGTATGATTAAGCGACAAGGCATGACCAATCTCATGCGCCCAAGTGTGGTCGCCTTTACCTGTACAGTTTTTGCTTACGACACTATAATAGGAATTGATGTTTGCGTAGCCACAAGCTCCTGCCGCATTGCTGACAAAAAAAATGTTCATCGTGTTAGGAATGCTATTGGCATCGACCATTTCACGTCCGATAGCAAATGTGGCATGATTGTTCCACCGTTCGTTGGCGACATACAAAATATCTTGCATGAAGAATTGAATGTTCCACTGCTCAAAATCCTCATTAAGCGTGCAAAGAGCATCCAAAAGTGTAGCTATTGAAAGATAGCCTCTGCCATCGTCAGAGCCGACCAAATGTATAGTCATGGGAATATTTAAAGGCTCATTTAGATTTTTTTGTACTAGCCCTTTCTCCAAACGCTGTTGAAATTGAGTTAGCCATTTTGTTTTGTGGTCTAGTGTTCCACAATGATGGTGTTGTGCATTCATATTCAGCCAAAAGCACATTAAAAATAGGAGGTATCCAATTTTTTGCATATTTGTTTTAATATTCTTGTTAGTAAGTTTAGCAATAGCTTCGTAACTTCTCGCAGGCTAATAAATTTATTTTGTTAGTTCAAAGTTATTGCTCTAAAAGGCTTTTCAATTCTGCATCCGACGCATTTCGATAACTAGCATCATCCTGCCAATCTGTTGGCTCACTGATAAATGAAATGCTGCCAAATTCTCTTTCTAGCGTGGAGCGTATTTGATTTTTTCGTCTTTCGCTGCGCTCGAAATCCTCTAATATTTCTCTTCTTGCTGATTCATATTTGTAGTCTTCGTCTTTTCCATAAATTTTGTAATACAAATTGAACCAACCTTTTTTCTTTGCTGGCTGAGGTGTTAAGTTGGGGTCATGCCGTCTTATCCTATTAGCCATTACTTGACCGGCATTAATTTTCATGTTGAAATCGAATTCGTAATCAAAGGAGTACATTCCATTGAGCGTCAAGTTCAAAGCATTACTTTGAATAAACATCACAGGAATGTAAATCTTACTGTTGCGTACTTCTAGCCAGTTGGTTAAGTCGGTAAAACGCACTTGTTCCAAGTCTTTAGTTTTAATATAGGTAGAAAAACTTTTAAACATTTCAAAATCAATAAGTTCTCCGTTTTTGATGTTTAGTTCGGCAAGTACACGTAATTTATCATAATCAAAATTTAAGTTATCATCCCAATAAGCATCAATCGAAATTTTGGAAGTGAGTGTACCTTTAAGATGCTTATCGGTAAGAATGTCTTGCCCAAAATTATCTGATTCATAAAAAAATTGTTTCCCATCAATATCTTGGCAAATCATCCGTGCTTTCAAGTAGCGTTTGCCTTCAAAATACATTTCTCCATCTAGTGCAAAAGTGCCTTTCATGGCATTGGTATTTCCTCGAATCGTCATTTTATTGTTGTCGAATTGCAGTGCGCCTTTGAAATTTTGTCCATTGATTTTGCCGTAATTAAAGGCTTTCACATCGGCAGTAAATTTACCTTTTAAGAATTTGGTAAACGATTCTCGCTGTTGAATGGCATTGGTCTTTATGGAATCTATAATTTCTTCTGATAATTTTTTTTCTTCAATGGGCGGAGTGGTTATCCCAATTAGCCTATCGAGGTCCATCATTGGCGCATCCAAAGTAGCATCGAAAATAAGATCAACCTGCTGTGTATTAAGGGAATCTGCTAGCAAAACAGGGATGAGATTTATAAATTCACCGTTAAGTAAAATCTCACTATCCGCTCCTTGTAGTTTGACTTCTTTTATTAACAGTGTGTTGCCATCCAGCACTAATTCGCCTTTATCAAGAATCATTTTTTCGCCATTTATGGTTAACCCTGCATCATCAAACCGCGCTGTTCCATTAATGGACACTCGGCTAATCGTACTTGGCGATTGCATATCACTGTACTTTCCTTTTAGTATTAAATTTTCTACTTCTATTTCGCCCATGCCTGCTTTAATGTTAGGATTGTTGAATAAACCATATACGGCTTTCAAAGGGATGGCTCCGTTTAGACTAAAATCAATTATTGGATTACTAAGGTCGTCTGCCCGAAGTTGCAGTTCCATTAATTCACGGTCAAAATAGCCTTTAAACTGTGAGATTTCAAAAACAGACTTTCTTGTACGCAATTTTGCGCCATTGTTATAACGAGCATCAAAGGAAACATCTCGAAAACTATCTGCCATGCGAGGGCTATTGAGTTGTCCGCTTTTTAAGCCAAATTCTACGTCTATTTCAGGGATTAAATTTTTAGCAGACCTTCCATTAATGAAGGCATTAAAATAGAACTCTCCTTTGCTCGAAAAATCG
>CALDYY010000070.1 GCA_937944245.1 uncultured Saprospiraceae bacterium
TGCTTGGCATGCTTGGGTCGCTGTCCCTAAGGTAATGCCACAAATCGGTGTTGGGTCGCTTGGTTTGCATTCACTTGTGTGCTTGCCTAAGTCTTCGATGTTGTCTTCGGCATAGCCATCCCATTCTACCGATGGGTCAAACGCATCACTCGGATTACTGTCGCCTCTTTTGATGCTCGCTTTTCTTCTTATTGTGTTGTTTTGCGTCGAGGTCAAACCACTGCCCCATTCTGTGCCTGGATCAAATCCCACTTGTCCTATCACGTCTAACACTTGCGTCCCCTTTTTCAGCACGATCGCATCGTCCCCATTAAAGTTCGTTACTCCACTTAGCGCATTCGCTATCGCTTTTATCGCATCATTCGCTGAGTTGTTCGCTATTACATATGTCCCATATGCCGGTATTTCCACCGTACCGCTCAACGTGCTAAAGTTTAGTGTCGTGCCCGCAGTAGCACTTCCGTTTGAGTACAATTCCAGCAAGTACCCACCTGCCTTTAAGTCTATTGCTTTATCCGTCGGATTGTATAGCTCTATCGCCTTGTTGTTGCTCGACCCTTCTACATATTCTGAGATGAATAGGTCTTCACAGTTCTCAGCTAATACTGAAAATGCCGTAAAATTTGTCACTTCGAAGTAAAAAGAATAACTTATTGTCAGCACTACGAATAAAGCTAACGCACAGGATAGTAGGTAAAATCTTTTCATGAGTATTTATTTCAGCAGACTATAAATATTTATTAAAACCCACATAGCTTCGCCATGAGAAGTTTTTATTTCTTGTTTTTAAATTTAAATTGTAATCGGTAATGAATTTTTATAAGAAGGTTGGGCGATTGCCTTCTAGTTGTCTTTAATTTGAGGGCAAAATAAGTAACCTTTTTGAATAAACATACAAATGTTAGGTTAACTAAATGTTACCTATTAAAAAAATAACTTATTCAATTCATTACCAATATTTTACAATTTGCTCACATTTTGAAATACGTTACATTGAAAATATCCACAGGAATAGCACTATCTTTGTATTCAAATTTTAAATGGAGCAAAATATGACTTTAGGTAAATTAACCATCGGGGTAGCTATAGCAGCAGTATTGTTCACCCTTTTGCTGTATGTATTGCAGAAAAGACAAGTGAAAAACATCTTTATTAGCTACTTACAGAGTTTTACAGGTATTCTCTTCATTTTTTCTGGTGCGGTAAAGGCAATTGACCCGCTGGGAACAGCTTATAAAATGGAACAATATTTTGCAGAGTTTGAAAGCACTTTCCAAGCGACTTGGATATCTTTCCTTGCACCACTGTTTCCAACACTTTCTGAATATGCCATTGGCTTTTCGGTAGGGATGATTGTTTTTGAAGTTATACTTGGTGTCATGTTGCTGATTGGGTCATTTCCTAAATTCACAAGCTGGGCATTTTTCTTGCTGGTTGCATTTTTTACTTTTTTAACGGGATTCACCTATTTGACGGGCTATGTACCCTCCGAACCAGTGATTGTAGCAGAAAACGAAGCAGGCAAAAAACAGCAGTTTGTAGCCAGTGCTTTTGAGGAGCAAGAGGAAGGTTGGGTAGCTAAAGATACTGTAAAAGTAAATTTCTTCAACTTCAGCTACTGGCAAGACTATAAAGAAACTAATATGAAAGTAACGGATTGCGGTTGCTTTGGTGACTTTATGAAATTGAAGCCTCGCACTTCTTTTTTCAAGGATATTTTCTTGCTGATTCCAGCTATTTTGTTTTTGTTTTTTAGTAGTCAAATGCACCAAATGTTTTCCAAACCAACAAGTGTGCTAATAATCTCGCTAGGTACAATTGGTGCGACAATTTACTGCTTGAGCAATTATATGTGGAATCTACCAGATATAGATTTTCGCCCTTTCAAAGAAGGAGTAAATGTAGCAGAACGCAAAGCCTATGAAGCAGAAGCTACTGCGGTAAAAGTAATTGGTTATGAACTAGTTAACAAATCTACGAAAGAAAAAATCCAACTAGGAATGGATCAGTTGAGCGAGTTCAAAAACTATCCCAAAACAGAATGGAACTATGAGCAAGTGCGCTCAAAGCCAGCTATGGAGCCAACAAAAATAAGCGACTTCGCTATCGAAAATTATGACGGCTACGAAATCACAGAGGATATTTTGGAGCAAAAAGGATACAGTATAATGATTGTAGCTTATAAATTAGATTATGATGGCGTAAAAACGGCAACTTCTGTGCGTAGAGACACTACCTTTGCAATCGACACCCTAAAAGTAGGAAACGACCTTAAACTTATTCAGCGCGTGGTGGAAGTAAAGGAAGTACCTATGAAAAATGAACAGTATATCTGGGATGATAACTACGTAAAACGCTGGACAGCCGTAGTAAATCCAGTAGTGGAGGCTGCTGAAAAAGCGGGTATTAAGGCATATGCTGTTACAAAACCTTATGGTTACGCTACTGTAGATGATTTCAGGCATGCTACTCAAAGTGCTTATCCTTTTTATAAAGCAGATGACATTCTGTTAAAAACGATTATCCGCTCCAATCCGGGAATTGTACTTTGGAAAGATGGTACTATTGTGAAGAAATGGCATTATAAACAACTACCCTCTTTTGAAGAAATGAAACAATGGATAACAGAGTAAAATAAACTTTATTTCTATTATTTAGAATGTAAACAATTTTTAGTTCTTTTCAAGAGAATAAAAATTTGTTTCCGTTTTAGAAATACTTATTAGACAAAAAAATAGCTACGCTGATATTATTGTTAACCTAAAATTAAAATGCTTTTACAATAGAATTACCACATAAAAGTTCTTTCTTTGCACTGGACAAACAATGGTCTTTGTAACTTATGCTCAGCAGAAGGAATGTGCGCATCAAAGTGATGCAGTTACTCTACGCTCAAAGTAGAGATGAAGTTCTAAATCTTGACAGTTTGATGCGGCAATACAAACGCAGCATACAAGGGTCTTATGAACTATTCTTATTTAGTTTGTTGCAAATGATTAGAATTGCAGAGTACGCCAAACACGATGCAGCAACTAGAAAAACAAAATTCTTACCCAATGAAGCAGATAAATCATTTACCGCTATATTAGCAGATAACGAATTAACCGCCTCCATCTATAACAACCAAAGTTTCAAGCAGAAAATAGAAAAGCTCAAACTTGTCCACCGTACAGATATGGACAATGCGCGAAAAATGTATGCTGAATTTTTAAAAACAGAAGAATATTTGGCTTACATTGCACTGGAGACACATACAAATAAAGAGCATGAGGACATTTTGCTTAATTTGTTCAAATTTTGCTTAAAAAGTGAACTTTACAACGATATTATTGAAGACAACTACCCACTTTGGTCCGACGATAAATCCCTAGTAATAGGCACTATCAAGAAAATTATTAAAGCATTACCCGCCAGTGAAACGCTATTTGATGAATACTTGCCAAATGATGAAACGACTGAATTTGGAGAAGAACTTTTAAGAGTCGTTTTTGAAGAAGACCAAATATTACTGAATATTATAGAGCCTGTACTCAAGAATTGGGATGCAGATCGAGTTGCTATTATAGACATGATTCTCATAAAAATGGCTCTAGTGGAGTTATTGAACTTCCCAACCATACCGACCAAAGTGACTTTGAATGAGTTTGTGGAAATATCAAAATTATACAGCACTGATAAAAGTAAAGATTTTATTAATGGTATTTTAGACCGTTTGATGAAGCAACTGGTTAAAGATGGTAAAATCCAAAAGGAAGGTCGAGGGTTACAGTCGTAACATCCAAAATAGCACTAAAATCAACTTCTATTCATTACAAATTGCTATCTACTCACTTAATCTTTAATCTTGATTTGATTTACCCTAATCAATAACTATATTTGTACTATGCTTGAGAAAATATTAATACTTGATTTTGGTTCTCAATATACTCAACTGATTGCCAGAAGAGTGAGGGAGCTAAATGTTTATTGCGAAATCATCCCTTACAACAAAAATATAGAATTGGATGGCAGCATTAGAGGCATTATCCTTTCGGGTAGTCCTTTTTCTGTGACAGACGAAAAGGCACTTCACATTGATTTATATTTCCTTAAACATTGCCCTGTTTTAGGTGTGTGTTACGGTGCGCAATATTTGGCACAAGCCTTTGGTGGCAAAGTGCAGCCCTCAAAGAAACGTGAATATGGTAAAGCAAATCTGACTAATTTGGCACAAGATAGCCTGTTGGAAGGCATTACAACAGATAGCCAAGTTTGGATGTCACATAGTGATACCATTACACAACTACCTGCGGGGTTTGAACTATTGGCAAGTACCAACAGCATTGAAGTAGCTGCTTACAAAAAGAAAGATGCCCCAGTTTATGGTTTGCAGTTTCACCCTGAAGTGACGCATAGCTTGGATGGGAAAAAAGTGCTGGAAAACTTTGTGTTACACATTGCCAAATGTAAGGCTGATTGGTCACCAGCTTCCTTTTTGGAATTGACTATTAGCAATCTGCGCCAGCAAATTGGCTCAGAAAAAGTATTGATGGGCTTATCTGGTGGTGTAGATTCTACTGTGGCGGCTAGTATTTTGCAAGAAGCCATAGGGGAACAACTCATTTGCTTTTTCATTAACAATGGCTTACTGCGAAAAAATGAATACGAAGAAGTATTAGACGCTTACAAAACTATAAATTTGAATGTTGTGGGCGTGGATGCAAGTGAAGAATTCTTGAGCCAGTTGCAAGGCGTGTCAGACCCAGAGCAAAAAAGAAAGATTATCGGTCGGGTATTTATTGAAATCTTTGAGAGAGAAGCAAAACAATTATCGGGTATTCAATGGCTTGGACAAGGAACAATTTACCCTGATGTCATTGAATCTGTCTCTGTACATGGTCCTTCTGTGACCATAAAATCGCACCATAATGTAGGTGGATTGCCTGAAAAGTTACAACTAAAAATTGTAGAACCCTTGCGAATGCTATTCAAAGACGAAGTACGCAAGGTAGGAGCAGCCCTAAATATTCCGACAGCAATTTTAAATCGCCATCCATTTCCAGGTCCAGGTCTAGCCATACGGATATTAGGAGAAATTACGAGAGAAAAAGTAGCACTTTTGCAAGAAGCAGATGCACTGTTCATTAATGCACTTAAAACACATGGGCTTTATGAACAGGTATGGCAAGCAGGAGTCATCCTACTACCTGTGCAATCAGTGGGCGTGATGGGTGATGAGCGCACTTATGAAAAAGCCGTAGCTTTGCGTTGTGTCAACTCCATAGATGGCATGACGGCGGAGTGGAGTCCTCTGCCTCATGAATTTTTAGCACATGTTTCGAGTATTATCATCAATTCAATAAAAGGAATTAATCGCGTTGTCTATGACATCAGTACAAAACCACCCGCTACTATTGAGTGGGAATAAATTAATTGCACTGTTCCTATTATTAGGACTTTTAAGTGCTTGCGATCTCTTTCGTCCAATCGTGACACCTGTTCCTCCTGCTAAGAAAGATAAGGAAAAAGAAGAAGATTTAGGTGAAATTGGAGGTGGTAGAGTTTACAATCCAGAAACAGGTCAGTATGAATCAGCAGATGAAGTGCTGATACAAAGAATGGATACCATTCGCTGGCGAGAAATCTCTACTCGGGATTACCCACCCATTACATCGGATGCTAAAGCAACAGACATAGGCAAAGCAGATAACAAGGTAAGAGATGGCGAACGAGGAAGTAAATTACTTAATAGCTATAATGTAGCGATTCTGCTTCCTTTCATGGCGGACCGCTTCAAAGATGGAGAAGACCGCCTAGACCCTAATGCACGCTGGGCAATAGAATTTTATTCGGGTATCAAATTTGCACTAGCGCAACTTAATTCAGAAGGAATCAACCTTAAAGTAAACACTTATGATACTAAAGGCGACCCTAGACAAGTTGAACTTCTATTACAAACAGAAGCCAATACATTCAATAGTATGCACCTGCTTTTTGGAACAGTGCGCGGCGAATGTGCTACTCTAGTAGCTAATTTCGCAAAAAAAAGAGAAATTCCTTTTGTTTCCCCGTTTATTGCCAGCACAAATGTAACAAGCCAGAATCCTTACTACATTCAAGTAGTACCGAGTTTAGCTACTCATTTAGAGGCTACTACTAAACATATCAAAGACAACTACAACAGCGACCAAGTAGTAATCGTCACGAAAAAAAATCAAGATGAGCTAAAGCGAATGCAATATATTCAGCAAGTGAATCAAGCCTTGTCGGGAAGTAGCTACGCACAACGCTTTCAAGAATTGGTCGTTGAAGATGATAGTCCTAATTTAGGTCGGACGAACATACAACCCTTGCTACGTTCAGGAAGAACCACTGTATTTTTCATTCCATCTTGGTCGGATAAGGCATTTATCTTTGCTTTTTTGCGAAAAGCATTTGCTAGCAGAAGCACTAATACGCCTATTGTGGTGTATGGAATGCGCCAATGGCGTTTCTTTGATGATGCAGATTTCAACTATTACGAAGCGCTAAAACTTCATATTAGCAACGAATATAACCTCGATACCTATCAGCCAGAAGTGCGAACTTTTAGACAACAATACTACGAGCAGTATGGTAAAGCACCCAGTGCAGAAGCTGTTAAAGGGTATGAAAATATGCTCTATTTCGGCAGAATACTACACAAGAGAGGAACTAAATTTTTTCAGTTTTTTGAGGAAGAGAAGCAAACTTACTTCCACACTAAATTTGAGTTTGTTCCTGTCATAGGTGAAGGAGAAAGCGCTGCTAGGAGAGATAAAATGGACAACGCCGACCGCTTTGAGAATAAATTTGTCCATATACTTAAATTTGAAGACTTTTATTTTCAAGCAGCCAAATAGGCTTACATAAGGACTATTTTATTGCAACTTCTTGCTAGAAATCTAGTAATATTTTGCGACAAAATCTGACAATCGTTCAGCAAATGAGTGTATATAAAATAATTCTGGAACGATTCAGCGACCGCGTTGACAAGCAACACGCTGAAGAGTTTTACGAAAAACTCTACCTCAATAACTTAGAGCGCGCCTATCTGATTAGTGTAATGGGGGTGATTTCTTTTTTCTTTTTATTGGTCTCTGACTACTTTAATATGAGGAATGCCAATAGTATGGATAGAATCATTAGTTCCATGATGTTTATTACTCATGCGCTGATTTCTTTTTTGATGATTCCTTCCTTCTTTTTACTAGGCAACAAAGAGAACTGGTTCGCCGACATTTATAAGAATAAACGTATGTTCTTCTTCTTAACCCTTGCCATATTGGGTTTTTCGCTTTTACCTATGGCAATCGTTTCCCTACAAACAAGAGGAAGTATTGTTGTTTTTGCCATATTTATTATTATTGTTAATCTTGGCTTTAAAGTCCCTTTAACAACTAACATTATCATCAATATTATTAGTATCTTTGTTGTCTCCATTGGAATTTTTTATGTAGGTACAACTCCTTCTGACATCATCTCTAATCTGTTTGAATGCTGGGCATTAAATGGAGCAGTATTTGTGATTTCTTCTTACCAATTTCAATCGGAAGTTAAGCAATTTAACTATGAAAAACTATTGGAGGAAAAAAACAAAATCATCAAATCACAATTAGAAACAGAGTTCAATAAGAAGATTGCAGAAATAGAAATGACGGCACTTCGAGCGCAAATGAATCCTCACTTTCTATTTAATGTACTCAATTCCATCAAACTATACATGGTTCAAAATGATGCTAGAACTGCTGCTCGCTATCTGACTAAATTCTCTCGCCTCATTCGCCTTATCCTCAACAATAGTAAATCACCGATGATTAAGTTAAGCGAGGAATTAAGCGCACTTCAACTCTATGTCGAAATGGAGAACTTTCGTTTCAATGATAAATTTGACTACGAAATTGACGTACACCCAAGTATCAACATTGAATCAGTGGACATCCCTCCTATGATTTTGCAACCTTACGTCGAGAATGCTATTTGGCATGGCTTAATGCACAAAGAAGAAAATCGTGGGAAATTGACCATCAATATACAACCCACAAAAGATGGTTTGTTCTTTTTTATCGAGGACAATGGTATTGGGCGAGAGCGTGCCACCCAAATCAAAACCCGAACCGCTGCCAAGCACAAATCCGTAGGAATGCAAATTACGCACGACCGCATCGCCATCACTAACGAACTCTTCAACACTAATGCCAGTGTAAGCATATTGGATTTAAAGGATAGAGATGGTAACGCATGTGGCACTAGAGTTATCATTCATTTACCTACCAATGAAAGTGCACCGATATTGGATTAAAAAAATTAACATACACCCTTTCATTATTTTTCTATCTTTGTTATGGTTTTGGTTTTCCATTAAGGAAATTAAAAGGGAATCAGGTGTAAAACCTGAACTATTCCCGTAGCTGTGAGCTTCAAAAAAGGCTTTTGCTCAATTACGCCACTGTCCGCTTTGCGCGGATGGGAAGGTAGCAAAAGTGAAGCAAGTCAGAAGACCTGCCAGAATCAATGTGTCATTAATGCCTTCGGGATAAAGGTACGAATGGGTATTTAAGGTAAAAATGTCTTTAAGATGTATCTATGGCTTTGTAGTTATTTATCACTGCAAAGCTAAAGTCGTATAGGCACTTCTATCTATTGCTCTTCCGCTTACGCCCAAAGGCAAATGATTAAAATTCATTTGCTTATGCGTTATTTATTCTGGTGCTTTTGTACCTTTTACACTACATTTTCTATTGCTCAAACACTGGATTCTATTGAACTCTCAACAATAGAGGTTAGCGCATTGCGCTACATCCCCAATAAAAACCAGATAGACTCTACTCAAATTCACTTTTTGCCTACCGCTTCATTGAGTGAACTCTTGCATCAACACACTTCAGTTTACATAAAATCATATGGAGCAAACGGCATTTCGACCACTAGCATTCGCGGAGGTAGTGCTAGCCATACCCTTGTGCTTTGGAATGGTTTACCTATTCAAAACCCAATGTTAGGGCAAGTTGATTTATCAGTGTTCCCTAGCCATTTATTTGACGAAGTTCGGCTGGATTTGGGTGGCAATAGTGCCATTTGGGGAAGTGCCGCCGTCGGTGGCGTTATCCACCTCAACACACAACAACAACTAGGAAAAAGTATTCAAGCGCGAAGTACAATTGGAAGTTTTGGCTTAATGGCGCATCAATTTAAAGTGCAATTTGGCAATCCTACCTTTCAGACTACTATTAAAATTTGGCAACAACAAGCAGAAAATAACTTTCCTTACACTATTATTGGCGTTGAAGAAAAGAAGAAACAAACGCATGCTAACTTGCAGCAATGGGGCATTTTGCAAGAAAATACTTGGCAAATTGCGCCTAAATGGCGGATAAATTGGAACAACTGGTATCAAACGAGCGATAGGCAAATCCCACCAACTACAACCCAAAGACAAAGCATAGCTACTCAATTAGACGAGAGTTTTCGCACCAATTTAAACGCTAAATATGCACTGAACAACACCGTATTGCAAGCGCGCGCAGCACTTTTTTTTGATAGGCTCAACTTTTTTGATGTGGCGGTAGATTCTAAAAGTCGAACTTGGAGCAACATCTACGAAATAGAAGGGAAAAGCTACATCAGCCAACGCCATACCTTAACTTATGGTACAAACTGGACAATACTCAAGGCAGCTACCAATGGCTATGTTGAGCCGATTACCTCACAAAATCGCCTTGCCTTTTTCACAGGCTATCAGTATCAACATGAGCAATGGAAAACACACCTTGCTATTCGTCAAGAATTAGTAGATGGTAGTTTAGTTCCTATCACACCTTCCTTACAAGTTGATTATCAATTACTTCGTACTTTGTATTTACAAGGGCTAATAGCGAGGAACTACCGAATCCCAACTTTTAATGACCTTTACTGGGCAGTGGGAGGGAATCCTGATTTATTGCCAGAATTAGGCTGGAGCGAAGAAATTTCCTTGCAATGGAAACCAAAACTATGGGATGCTCGACTCACTTTTTTCAACAGGAATTTAAACAACAGAATCCTTTGGCAGCCCCAACCAGATAGAGGGTTTTGGTCGCCTGAAAATGTAGATCAAGTATGGAGTAGAGGCTTAGAAATGCGGTGGAATTTTCAACAAATTACCAAACATTACACCTTAAAATGGACTTTGGGTTATGATTATGTCCGCTCGACGGTCAAAGAATCAAAAGATGCCGTTTTAGTTGGTAAGCAACTTATTTACACCCCTGAACATCAAGGATTTACCTCTATTTTTCTGAAATGGAAGTCCTTAGCTTTTCAATATAATCACACTTACACTGACCGCGTACTCCTTCAAGTGCGCAATCCAAGATATTTGGAAAGCTACCAGTTAGGGTTCGCTTCTTTGAGTTACGATTGGCAAATTCAAAAAGTGAAAGGAAACATCATAGCTAAAATTAATAATTGCTGGGATACTGATTACCGAGTGATAGATAGGCGACCTATGCCCGGAAGAAATTACGAGTGCTCTTTCCTCATTCAGATATAGCAGTGTTGGGATTTTGGTGTTACGCATTAGGTTTTTGAGTAACTCGAAAAATATAAATTTAATTTTTTATCTATTTAAAACTGTTAATATGAAAAACGGGACATTTATTTTATTTTTATTCTGTTTCACAAGCTGGGCATCTGCTCAAAAAGTGATTGATTTTGAGAACTTTAATCTTCCATTGGATACTTTTTTGAATGGAAGCGACTTAAAAGGTGGTTTCAAAGCTGAAGAGGTATTTTTGCCTAATCGCTTTACATCTAGTTCTTTTGGCGACTTTTGGTCGGGTTGGTCTATTTCCACAATGCGCGATAGTGTAACTTCAGGCTTCCTGAATCAATACAGTGCGAAACCAGCTAGTGGTTTTGATGGCTCAACCACCTATGCAGTAGGTTTCGGCAATAATGGCTTAAAACTATCTAGTAATGTAGAAGGCAACATAGTAGAAGGACTATACATCACCAATAACACTTATGCCTTCAATAGCATGCGCGATGGCGATGCCTTTGCCAAACGCTTTGGTGGCGAATCCGGTAATGATAAAGACTTTTTTAAAATCGTTGTCAAAGGCTTTCTCAAAGGGCAATTAAGCCCAGACAGCGTTGAGTTTTTCCTTGCTGATTTTCGATTTGACGACAACAGCAAAGACTATATCATAAACACTTGGCAGTACCTAGATTTAACCTCACTAGGTAGCGTGGATAGCTTATCTTTTAAGTTTGCTTCCAGTGATGTTGGCGATTTTGGTATCAATACACCACTTTATATTTGTATTGACCAAATTATTTTGAGTGATGCAATTAGTAGTGCTGATACATGGAATAATCAACCAAGCATCCGCATTTACCCTAACCCAAGCACAGAAAGGGTGTTTATTGATGCAAATGAAGCCATACTCACTTGGCAACTATTCGATTTGACTGGACGACTGGTTAAAAGTGGACAAAACCAAAGAGAAATTGAATTAATTGAATTAAATAATGGATATTATTTTCTTCAGCTAAATCAGAATAAATACACCATTACACAAAAAATTCTGAAACAATAGTTTTAAATAAGGTAGCGCATTTACTTTTTGGTAATAAATGCGCTACTTCAATCTTACCTTTGAAGGCTTAATCACTTATAAATCTCCTTTTTTGATGTAATAAATCCCTATTCTTTTTCATTAATAATGTAACTTTTTGACTAATTTAGTCTTTCAAAGAAAAGAACATTCATTCAAAACGATTTAAACCATAACAAGTTATGTCTTATTTATTTCACCTGATGCTTATTTGGTTCGCCTTTTCATCTTTTGCTTTTGGCTCTATTTCTGGCAATCCTATCGAAAAAATTACTGTGTTTTTAGACTGCGCCTTTTGCAATGAAAGTCAAGTAAAAAAAGAGCTAAATTATCTCAATTTCGCCGTTGACCCATTGCGCAGCAATGTACATGTGTTCCTCACAAAACAGCCCCTCCCTTCAGGAGCAAACAAATACCATATAGAAGTGATTGGGCAAGAAGCATGGGCAGGTGAAAAAATTTCTTTTGATTTTGTTTCAGATGCTCAGGCTACTAATTTGCAACAGGATGAGTTAATTATTAAAAAAATAGCTATTGGTCTTGCTCCTTTCATTGCTAAGACTACTTTAGCTAATGACATAGAACTAAAAATAAATAAAGTACAGGAAAGTAAAACGACCCCAACCCCTGCCCCAACTTTTTTGAATAACTTTATTTACGATTTAGGGTTCAACATGAGTTTTAGTGGCGATGCTAACCAAAAAAACTTAAAACTAGGCGGCACTGTAGAACTGAATAACGTCAGCCCTGAATGGCGCACTAGAATTAATTCCGCCATTAACTACCAAGAAAAAAATATTAATACCTCTGACAAAAAAATCGTTGCAATCCAGCGCAATCAAAATACTTCACTGGGCGTAGTTAAAAGCATTGACGACCATTTCTCAGCCGGTTTATTCAATAGCTATTATGCCAATACCTTTACCAACATTGACTTTAGCTTTTGGTTAGCACCTGCTGTAGAGTATAATGTTTTTTCTTACGATGACGTACCTATCCGCGAGTTTACCATTGCTTATCGCTTAGGCTACATGAAGCGCAGTTATGTAGAAGAGACCATTTATGGTGTACTAAACGAACAACTTTATCGCCAAATGCTAGATATTGATTTTAGAGTTCGTCGTCCTTGGGGTAATATTTTTGCAGGCATTTCTGGCTCTAACTTTATGGACGATTGGTCTAAAAATCGTTTCGTTTTCAATGGAAGTCTAGCTGTTCGTGTATTCAAAGGGCTGCAAGTGCGATTGGGTGGCAATTATCAACTTATTAACGATCAAATTTCGCTACCAAAAGGTCAAGCCTCACTGGAAGACTTATTACTAGCTCAACGCCAAGCTGCTACCAATTTCCAAGCCAGTATGAATGTTGGTATGAACTACACGTTCGGGGCTTTGTACAATAATGTGGTCAATACAAGGTTGTAAGATTTATAAAGAGTTATTCTTTAACATTGGTCAAATAACAATTTGGGATGACATTTTACCATCATCCCAAATCAAACTTCAGCTATTGCGCAAAAGCACGACTTACTAATTCTTCTTGTTGTAAATTATGCAATCTTAAGAAACCTGTTGCAGGCGAAGCACTTGCCCTTCTTGCAATCAATCGAATATCCTTTTTGCAGCCAAAGTGCATAAATAAATGCTGCCAAGCACCCATATTAGCCGATTCTTCTTGTACCCATACAATTTCTGCATGGCTATATTTTTCAAAAAGTGCTTGAAGTTGCTTTTCTGGTATTGGATAAAGCTGCTCCAATCGTACAATGGCTACATGATTTATTTTGTCTGTTCGTTTTTTCTCTAGCAAATCAAAATAAACTTTTCCTGAGCAAAGTAGCAATCGTTTAATTTTTTTATTATCCTTAACTGCTGCATCATCAATTACTTCTTGAAAACGTGTTCCTGTAGTGAATTCCTCTATATCTGAAATCACTTCTGGATGTCGAAGTAGCGACTTTGGCGACATCACAATCAATGGTTTGCGGAATGGGCGAACCAATTGGCGACGCATTAAATGAAAGAAATTAGCAGGTGTGGTACAGTTTGCCACCGTCACATTGAAGTCAGCACAATTTTGTAAGAAACGCTCCAATCTTGCACTAGAGTGCTCTGGACCTTGCCCTTCGTACCCATGAGGCAGTAGCATGACTAAGCCACTAGCGCGTTGCCATTTGCTTTCTGCTGCCATAATATACTGATCAACAATAGTTTGTGCCCCGTTATAAAAATCGCCAAACTGCGCTTCCCAAATGACTAAGTTGTCAGGAGAAGCTAATGAATAACCATATTCAAAGCCCAATACAGCAAATTCGGAAAGTAAAGAGTTGTAAATCATGAATCTACCTTGCCCTTCCTCCATTTGGCTCAAACGATTGTATTCTTTATCTGTACCATTATCAGCAATGACAGCGTGGCGATGCGAGAATGTTCCGCGCTTCACATCCTGCCCACTCATCCGCACATTTTTACCCTCCAAAAGCAATGAACCGTAAGCAACTAATTCGCCTAAAGCCCAATCTAGCTTTTGCTCATCTAACAGTTTCTGCTTGCCTTTAATTAAGCGATGAATTTTAGTAACTGGGTTAATGTCGGTAGGAATATGCATTAAATGCTCCGTAATTTTATCAATTATCGCTCTATCAACCCCAGTTTCAGGAGAAAAATCATAATCCGTTGATGTCGTAATGCGTTGCAATGCGCGCCAAGCCAAGTCTGGCTCTTGAGGTGTGTAAAGCAAAGTGTTTTGTTTTACATCATCTAGTCGTGCTTGCAAAGTATTCCAAAATTCTTCTTCTAATTTTTGTGCCATTTCAGCATCTACATCACCTCGCTCAATCAATCGTTTGGAATAAATAGCGCGTGGGTCAGGATGGTCTTTGATGAGTTCATATAATTCTGGCTGCGTAAAAGCAGGGTCATCACCTTCGTTATGCCCGTGTCTGCGGTAGCAAACCATATCAATAAACACATCCTCATTCAACTCTTGACGATAAGCCATCGCCAATTCAGCAACAAACACTACCGCCTCTGGGTCGTCACCATTTACATGGAACACAGGCGTTTGTACTACCCCCGCTACTCCTGTGCAATAAGTGGACGAACGTGCATCTTGAAAATCCGTAGTAAAACCAACTTGGTTGTTAATCACAAAATGAACTGTTCCACCTGTATAATAACCTTCTAGCTTACTCATTTGAAGGGTTTCATATACCACACCTTGTCCTGCAACGGCGGCATCGCCATGAATAAGAATAGGCAAAATTTTATCGTAATCGCTTTGGTACAACAAATCAGCTTTAGCTCTAGCATAACCTTCTACCACTGGGTCAACGGACTCTAAGTGGGAAGGATTGGGAACTAATCGTAAATGTACCTCTTTGCCTGATAGCGTTTTCATTTGTGAAGAAAAGCCTAAGTGATATTTCACGTCGCCATCGCCATAGATTTGGTCAAGCACCACATTACCTTCAAATTCATTGAATACATCGGCGTAGGTCTTTCCAATCGTATTCACCAACACATTCAAACGACCTCTATGCGCCATACCAATAATTACTTCCTCGACTCTATCCTCTGCACCAGCGTTAATGATGGCATCCAAAGCAGCAATAGTTGATTCGCCGCCCTCTAATGAAAATCGTTTTTGACCAACATATTTAGTATGCAAGAAGCGTTCAAAAATGGCTGCCCCATTTAATTTTTCAAGAATGCGTTTCTTCTTTTCCAAACTTAATCCATATCCTCCTTCCGCAATATGTTGTTCTATTCGTGTACGAATCCAACGACGTTTATCTCGATTTTGAATATGATTAAATTCAAAACCAATGTTCCCACAATAAATTTCTTTTAGCCGCTTAATGATGTTACGCAATGAAGTATTTGGCGCAAGCCCAATTTCAGTACCTACATAAAAATTCAAATCCAAATCTGCTTCCGATAAGCTAAAATCTTCAATATTCAAATTTGGACGGCGATCCCGTCTGGTGCGAATAGGATTAGTTGTGGAAAGTAGATGCCCTCTATTTCTGTAAGCCATTATTAAAGAAAGCACTCTGAGTTCCTTCACAATGTCAAAACCAGTGGTCTTACCATTACTATTTGAAGCAGTACCGTTAGTGTATGTACCACCATTTCCGTTAGAAGCGAAATCAAAACCTTTGAAAAAGGTTTTCCAACTTTCTTCAATACCCTCTGGGTCGTTTTGATACTTTTGGTATAAATCGTCAATGAAGTTTGGATGTGCATTGGCGATGAAAGAAAAATCATTCATGATTGTTTGCCTTAGTCTATGATAAAGTGAATATTTTATTAACGAAAGTTCTTTACAAAAGTACCTTTGAAGAACGAGAAAATGGTAATTATTTAAAACAATTTTTACGCTATTTTATAAACTTTAATGTAAAAAATTTAAGATTAACTTACATCTTTATTGTGCTTTGTATCTCATTAATTTTTTCTATTTTAATTAATATCTTTTTATTGAAAATATTTGATAAAATATAGTACCTTTGCCAACCAAATTTTGCTAAACAAAAATGCCTAATATTGCTCTGTTTTAGAGCGTAAAAAACTTAGATAGAAAATGGCACATCATAAGTCATCAGAAAAAAGAATTCGTCAAGACGAAAAGAAAAGAGTTCATAACAGATATTACAAAAAATCTGCTCGAACAGCTATCAAGAAGTTGAGAGAGATTACAGACCCTGAAGAAGCAGAAAAGTTTCTTCCTAAGGTTTTTTCTATGGTTGATAAATTAGCTAAGAAAAACACTTGGCACAAAAATAAAGCGAGCAATTTGAAGAGCAAGTTATCTCGCCATGTGAATCAATTATCCAATCCTTCCGTACAACTTCCTGAAGAGGCTTAGTAAAGATAAGACGAAATTGCTTATTTAATTTTAGCAATTTCGTCCTATCTCAAGAGTCCATTTCAAATGTTTTTTCGCATTATTCGTTAGTTGGAGTAGTAGCAATCTTGCAATCTTATTGAATGTGCTGTTCACGGCTGTGCATTTTGCCCATTCAGCATATTTATATCTGAGAACGAGTTTCTACACTTCGTTAATTCCTTCTTCTCATTTTTTTATTAAACCGATTTGATATGCAATTAAAGTCGTACCTTTTTATGCTGTCTTTATTGTTGGTAGCATCATTTTCTTTTGCTCAAGACACCCTTACTTACGTCGCCCTACTAAATGGTCGTCAAGAGGTATTACCAGTCAGCACACCTGCTGGAGGTAGTGTTACCCTGAAACTAATTGGAAACCAACTTCAAGTGGAAGGCTCATTTTCTAAGCTATCCAGTAGTGTACTGGAAGAGCAAACTCATATCCATTTAGGATATGCAGGACAAAACGGACCTGTTGTTTTTGGACTAATCGCTTCTTTAAGCGAAGACAGACAAAGTGGACGCTTCGAGGCAGCGTTAAACACTTTTAATGTTGCCCAAGAACAAATTCAAGCACTTGCTGAGCGACGATTTTATGTGAATATCCATACAGAGAATTTTCGTAGCGGTGAAATTCGCGGTCAGGTATTATCTGAAGCCAGAACTTACTTTTCCGCCAATTTATTTGGTAGCCACGAAGTTCCTTCCGTCTTTTCGAGAGGTAACGGTGGAATTGCCATAGAGCTGATTTCCCCTACCCAAATTGTTGTAACGGGTTCTTTCCAGAATTTAGAAGGCAATTTTGATGCCAACATTGGTGGTGGTGCACACTTACACATTGGATTTGCAGGGCAAAATGGACCTGTAACCATTCCGATTAGAGCAACATTAGCTCCTGACCTAAAAAGTGGTGTTTTTGAAGCAGCAAACAATACCTTTGAAATTACTACTGAACAGTTGAACAACTTAGGCGAACGCAAACTATACGCCAATATTCATACCACTACTTTTCCGAGAGGAGAATTGAGAGGGCAGGTTGTTCCTGCTGAAGCTAGCAGTATTTTCAGAGCTTTTCTTTCTGGAAATAGTGTTTTACCAGCGGTCGTATCAGAAGGTACAGGCGAGCTACTTGCCGAAGTATATAGCGATACCTTGATGATTCTATCAGGTTCAATTAATGGATTAAGCAGTAGTATTTTAGCAGCTACTGCGCTCCAAAATCGCTTTGGTTTATCTTTGGGCTTAGCAGGGCAAAATGGTAGTACCAATTTACCGCTCCAACTTTCTAACCCAACAGAAAATGGAGGTAGCATCGAAACAACTGACAACATTTTTTTATTAAATGCCAACCAAAGTACAGCACTATACAAAAGAGGTATTTATGCAAATATTAACACACAAAATTTCCCAAGTGGTGAACTTAGAGGACAACTTACGCCTGATGGTCAAATATTTATGAATGGTATTTTGTCGGGTACTCTAGCTGTTCCACCTTCTAAGTCCTTTGCCTATGGTGGGATTCAAGCCGAATTAAACGGCAACAAATTGACACTTTCAGGTGCTTTTGAAGGATTGGAAAATAACTTCACAGATGGTGCAACCGTAAGATTAGGCAATGCTGGTTCAAATGGAGTAGCATTATTTGATTTAGCGGTAAATGTAGATGCCAGTGGACGAGGTGGTCTATTCGATGCTGATGCCAATACCTTTACCTTAACGGATGAATCAATAGCAGCATTATTGAATAGAGCCATTTACATTGCTATTCCTACAGGAATAGAAAACATTGATGAACTAAGAGGGCAACTATTAGCAGAAGCTAATGCCTATTTCGTAGCCACTCTTTCAGGACAAAGTCAATCACCAGGTGTTGAAACAGATGCCTCAGGACAAGTAATTGTAGAAATTACTGGCAATCAAATTATTGCTAGTGGAAGTTTTAGCAATTTGTCTTCCAGCGCAGGTGAAATTGGTTTAAATCAAGGTCTGGCGGGTGAAACAGGTAACACCATTGTCAACCTAAATGCTAACTTAAATGCTGGCAATCAGAGTGGTACTATACAAAGTGCTAGCAATACCTTTGAATCATCCGTTGGTATTTTGGAACGTTTTAATGATAGGAACGCCTATGTAAATGTACCCTCCGCCACAAGAACAGCGGGCGAAATAAGAGGTCAATTTTTACCACTTGCAAACGCTTATTTCACAAGCACTTTGAGTAGTATCAATAATATAGTGCCTACCAGAAACGGTGGTGGCGGTAGCTTAAAAGCAGACCTTGTGGGTAACTTGCTTACAATTACAGGTTCATTTGCTGGATTAGAAGGTACAGTAACCGATAGTAGTGCTATCCTTTTCATTGGAGCAGCAGGCACTAATGGGCAAAGTGCTTTCCCACTTAAACCAACCATTGCAGAAGGTGCAGCAGCGGGTAAATTCGAGGCAGTAGGCAATCAATTTACATTGACAACAGCGCAAGCGGATGCTTTGAGAGATGAGCGCATCTATTTGAGTATTAACACATCAACAGCAGGCATTAGAGGGCAGTTGTTGAACGAATTTAACCAAGCACCAAAGGGAAATATCGAAATCCTAGAACCTACAAATGGTTTCTTTTTTAGGTCAGAAGGCGATCCAACAGCGCCGCTGCAACTAAGATGGCAGCAACCGATTGACAACAATCGTATTTACTATATTTATCAAACTTCTACCTTTAACGATTTCAGAACTATTGATGATGAAGGCATCCTTAACATTACTGGTAATACTTTAAGAAGTAGTTTAGGGGCATTAGATAGTGCTTTGATAATTAAAGGATTATCCATAGGTGATACCATTCAAAGACATTATCGTTTAATTGCTTCAGATGGTGCTTTACAAACAGTAGGTAGAGGTAATCTTATCACAGTGGTTCGAGGTCAAGTGGTGAGGTCAGAAGGAATTGACTTAGAAATCTCAATTACTGCCCCTCAAGGATTTTACAGCGCCTTCCAACAAGTACCTTTCCAAATTAAAGTAACCAACAAAGGTTCACAAACTGCAAGGGATATTTTTGTGAAAGCACCTATTCCTAGAGGCATGGCATTCACTAGCGCGCGTCCTTCCAGAGGAATGTACAATACTTTCTTCCAATGGTGGAACTTTAGAGAATTAGCAGCTGGCGATACCGCTACATTGGATTTGACCTTATTTACGCTAAATGATAACGGCCCTATTGTCAATTTCGTCGAAGTTATTGGTGCTTTACCTCGCGATATTGACTCAACGCCTAATAATGGAGTGCCACCTACGCCTAGAGAAGATGACGAAGCTGTGGTCACGATTTTCCCTGAACCAGTCATTAGAGGTGGAGATACGAGTAATTTATCCCTTTCTATTATTGCTTTGCAGGATACTTTTACACAGTTTTCGGAAGTTCCTTATCTACTTACTTTAATCAACAAAGGTCCTGATACCGCCGCTAACATTAAAGTGAGTGCATTGATTCCAGAGGGTATGGCGTTTACTAGAGCAGAGGCTTCTAATGGTCGTTATGGTGTCGTTACTCAAGACTGGACGCTTCCATTTTTGGGGGCAGGCGATACTGCTACGTTAGAGTTAGTATTATTCACACTGATTGACAATCGTCCAATTACACTGTTCACACAAATTACTGCAAGCGACCAGTTCGATCCAAACTCTACGCCAGCCAACGATACAGACAACGTACCAGATGAAGACGACGAAGCAGCAGTTACCATTTTACCAAGAAGTGGTGTACGCGGTGGCGAGGTAGCCGATTTAGAACTGAGTTTATCTATTGACCGAACAGAATATCAAGCATTTACAAATTACGTTTACACGTTTACTTTGGTCAACAAAGGTCCAGACGATGCATCCAATATTTTTGTAGATGCTCAATTACCTGATAGTTTGGTTTACACCAGCAAAGCAGCTTCTATTGGAGATTGGAATAACTTTTTTCAATTTTGGTTTGTGCCATTCTTGAGAAGTGGTGAAACCCAAACATTGAAGTTGAACCTATTTACCTTAGCTAGACAAACACCAATTACGTTCTTTACGCAAATTATCAGAGTAGATCAAACCGACCCAGACTCTACACCAAACAATAATATGACTGGCATTCCAAACGAAGACGATGAGGCAGCTATCACTATCAGCCCAATGAACAGGGCAAATGGAATAGAAGCCCGCTCCTTGGAAAAACCAACCTTGTTGTCTAGCACATTATTTCCTGTGCCAGCATCAGAAAAAATAAATTTATGGCTAGAAATGGGCAGCACTCAAGCATCTACTATTCGTATCTTAGATGCTTCTGCTAAAGTAGTGATGGAACAAACAATGCTACTTGTAGAAGGAACGAATCAACTGGAGTTTGATATTCAAGCATTGCCAGCCGGTATTTATCAACTGGTGATTAATGAACAAGCGCATTCCATTCGCTTTATCAAAGTAAGCAACGATTAATGACTAAAGTAAATAGTTAAACTAAATTACTGGTTAAGTTTTCTTTATAAAGACGGAGTATTATAACATACTCTGTCTTTATTTTTTGTCATAAAATCGGCTTAGATTACCCCACTATCCTGTCATTTTAACAGTTTCAAAACAACTTTTCCACTTTGTCTTGTTTTAAATGAAGCGATTAGTTAACTTAGCAGCCGTTCTAAGTAATTATCGTTTATTTTTTAGCAATAATACACTCAAAGAATGCTCAATCCTATTCAAAAAATATGGATTCTTGGAGCAGTATGCTTCTTAGCAAGTGTTTCCACTTATGGGAATGACAATTCTGTGTACATAGATAACATTGTTATTGAAGGAAATAAAAAAACAAAAAACCACATTATTCTAAGAGAACTTGACATAGCTCAAGGAGATACCATAGCCAAGGCGGATATAACGGATATGCTCAAACGCAATCGGCAGTACCTTATCAATACTGGAATTTTCACTGATGTTCAAATTTCTTTAAATCCTATTGCCGACAATGAGCATCACTACGAATTAGATATTTTAGTCAAGGAATGTTGGTTTATTTATCCTGCACCAGTATTTGAAATCGCTGCTCGGAATTTTAACGTGTGGTTACAAGAATTTGGTGGCTCGCTAAGTCGCACCAACATTGGTGCTTCGTTTTCACACGAAAATTTTACAGGCAACAGGGATAAATTTGGCGTACACTTCCAAACTGGTTTTATCAAAAACTACAATATCCACTACGCTCGTCCTTTCATCAATGAAGCTAAAACGTTAGGAATGAGCGCAAATATATTCTATGATGAAAGGCAGGAAATTCGTTACACCTCACTCAATAATCGAGAAATATTTGCAAGGAATGAAAACCAACCATTGCTGAAAGAACTAGGCGCACGCCTAGAATTTCAATACCGCCCTAGCCTTCTGGATAGGCATTACTTTGATATTCAGTATCGCAGAAGTATAGTTTCTGACACCATTACTTCAATACTCAATCCATACTTTTTTTCTGAAGGCAGCAATCGCCTAGAGTACATTAGTTTGCGCTATCAACTTGATATTGATCGGCGCGACTTTCGCTCCTACCCTTTGAATGGCTACTTTTTGTCGTTTATGTTAAGAAAAGATGGAATTGGCATATTCAGCAATCAAAATAGTTTCGTTTTTCAGACGAAATATGCTTATTATAAATCAGTTACGCCTAAATGGAGTTGGCGCACCATTACTGGTGTACAAGCCAACTTAATCAGAACACAACTACCTTACTATCTTTATCGAGGATTGGGCTATGGCAGCGATTTTGTACGTGGCTATGAATTATATGTGGTGGACGGTTTAGATTATGCTTACTTAAAAAGTAGTTTGCGCTATCAACTATTTGACATTTACCTTTGTCTAGGGAAACTTTCGCCATTGGAGAGCTATCGCGATGCACCTTTAAAAGTTTATGCTAAAATCAATAGTGACTGGGGCATTGTGAATGATCCCTTTTTTAGTCGGGATAATCCACTTTCCAATCAAATGCTTTGGGGTGGAGGTGTTGGTTTAGATATTATACTCTATCATAACCAAGTCATTCAGCTAGAATACAACATCAGTCGAACGGGCGAAAGGGGATTCTTTATTAGAACAACTTTAGAACTTTAACACTATTTCTTCATGTTTAACCTGCTTCAATTTTTGCGTGCTCACTTAATAAAGTGCTTATTATTATTTGCTATATTATTGATTTCCAGTAGTTTTTACACTACTTCAGAAGACTGGGGATTTTTTGGACATCGGCGCATCAACAGAATGGCAGTATTCACCTTGCCACCAGAAATGCTTGGTTTTTACAAGAAAAATATTGAGTACCTCACTGAACACGCTGTTGACCCAGATAAGAGACGTTATGCTACCAAGCACGAAGCGGTGCGTCATTACATTGATATTGACCACTGGGGAACATATCCATTCCCAGAAGTGCCAAGAGATTGGACGGAAACCTTGATGAAATTCACAGATATTTATGCCATAAATACTACTAATGACACAATTCACCTATTTGGCAATGGTGTGATGAGCCGCATACAAATTAACTTTAGCAAAAAAACAAGCACTTATCAAAGTTTCTTCGTTAACAATGTATTGAACAATTACTACGAGGATAATTGGTGGATTTCTTGTGATTCTTTAAATCAGTTGTTAGCAGAACCTATTGATTGTCAAACTGCTTTTGCCATAGATCGCTTTTCACAACACGGTATATTACCTTACCATTTGCTAACCGCCTATCGGCAACTGATTAGTGCTTTTAAAGCACAGGATTACAATAGGATACTGCGCAATTCGGCGGAAATAGGACATTACATCGGCGATGCTCATGTTCCCTTGCACACCACCACGAATTACAATGGTCAACTTACTAACCAATTAGGCATTCACGCCTTTTGGGAAAGCCGTTTGCCAGAACTTTATGCAGATAAAGAATATGATTTTTTTGTTGGCAAGGCAACCTATATCGAAAACCCAAGAGATTTTTTCTGGAATATTGTGTTGGAAAGCCACTTAGAACTCGACTCTGTACTTTTAATAGAACAAGCATTGAAAAAAGAATTTCCAGCTGACCAGCAACTTTGCTACGAAGAACGCCTAAGTCAAATGATGCTTACCCAATGCGAACCTTTTGCTAGAGCTTATCACGCACGCATGGACGGAATGGTAGAGCGCAGAATGACTGCCTCTGTAAAAGCAATCGGCGATGTTTGGTACTCCGCTTGGGTGAATGCAGGGCAACCAAATTTAAAGAACTTGACTGCTAGGGAGTTATCTCGACTAGAACAGGAAGAACGCGAGGAGATAGAACAACAGTTTAGAAGTGGAAGCCCTAAAGGTAGGGCACACTCGGAGAATGAGTAAAGCGTGAAAACACACTATTTCTTGCCCATTCTTTCGTCAGAAACTGTTAATTGCTTACGCCCTTGCGCTCTTCTTCGAGAAAGAACTTTTCTACCGTTTTTGGTACTCATTCTTTCACGGAATCCGTGTGTATTCTTTCTTTTTCTTCTTGATGGTTGAAAAGTGCGTTTCATGACTTTACTTTTTCTTTGTTTTTCTTGAAATGGGTGCAAAAATAAAATATCTTTCTTAAAAAGACAAACTTATCTTAAAGCTAGATATAAATTTATTTAAAACAAAGGCAAGCTATTCTTTCTTCGTTCCCTATATTTGTGATTTAAAGAAAACAAACCAATGAAATATTATAACTTAAACGGACACCTAATATCAAAAGAAGATGCTTACATCCACATTTCTGATGTAGGGCTGCAAAGAGGTTATGGCATATTCGATTATTTTGTTGTCCATACAGGTATTCCACTTTTTTTTGACGATTACTTAGATCGCTTTGAATATTCTGCTCAATTTATGAATCTGGAGTTGCCATTGAATCGAGCAGCAATGAAAAAGCGTATTTTGGACTTAATTGCGGTGAACAAAACACTAGATTGTGCCATAAAGATTATACTTACTGGTGGCTTTTCGGAAGATGGCTATACACCTGCTTCTACTCCTAATTTATTTATCCTTCCTATGCCTGCCATTAAACATGGTGTAAGAGAAGTAGAGCAAGGTATCCGATTAATGACAGTGGACTATGTGCGAGATTTACCTGAAGTAAAATCACTAAATTACGTCATGAGTTTGATTGTTCAAAGAGAAATGAAAAATAGAGGTATGCAGGATGTATTGTATCACAAAAACGGTTACGTTAGTGAATCTGCTCGCTCTAATTTCTTCATTGTCAAGGAAGATAACACAGTAGTAACCGCAGCAAAAAATATCTTACTAGGCGTTACCAGAAAACAAATTATTGAATTAGCCCATCAACATTTTAAAGTTGAGGTAAGAGATATTACTATTGAAGAAGTATTCAGTGCCAAAGAAGCCTTTTTAACAAGTTCCTCCAAAGGGGCATTAGCAGTAGTGAATATTGATGGACAAACCATCGGAAATGGTCAGCCGGGAGTTGTTACAAAAGCATTAGATAAATTATACAACGAACGTTTGGTGCATTACGCAGAGGAAGTGCTAGCGATTATTTAAAAGACAGGAATAAAATAAAGCCATAATCTTCATTTCATTCCTGTCAAAAAACGAATATGGGAAGAAAAAAAATTAGCTACAAATTATTATCTAATATCACCATTACGGGCATTGCAGATAAGGGGCAAAGTGTGGGAAGAACTGCTGAAGGTGAAGTGGTATTTGTGGAAGAGGCAGTGCCTGGCGATGTAGTAACAATAGAAGTCAATAGAAAGCGAAAAGGCTTTTACAACGGGCATCTCAAAGTAATTGAGCAATATTCATTGGATAGAACTACCCCTTTCTGTGAACATTTTGGCGTTTGTGGGGGCTGCAAATGGCAGCATTTAAGTTACGAAGCACAACTTAGACACAAGCAAACCGTAGTGCGCGATGCTTTACTCAGAATCGGTAAAGTTCCTATACAAGACTTACAGCCTATTTTGGCTGCAGAGCGCACAACATATTATCGCAATAAGCTAGAATTTTCGTTCTCCAACAAAAAATGGTTAAGCAGGGCGGAAATCGAATCCGGCATATCTAACATAGAGCCTGTTGTTGGTTTTCATCGAGCAGGAGCGTTCGATAAAGTAGTCAATGTAGAACAATGTTGGTTGCAACCTGAACCTTCCAATGCTATTCGCAATGCCGTGCGTAGTATCGCCATCGCTCAAGAATTGAGCTTTTACGATGCACGCGAAAACAATGGCTTTTTACGCAATATGATTCTCCGCATCTCTAGCATAGGCGAAGTCATGCTTATCATTGCTTTTCATAAGGATCAACCTGAAAAATACCGCCCATTTTTGGACGAAATACTCCGCATCTTTCCAGAAATAACGACAATATTATATTGTATCAATCCGAAAGTGAATGATTATTTAATGGATTTAGAAATGATAGTCTATCATGGAAAAGGCTTTATTGAAGAGCGATTAGGTGATGTTCGTTTTAAAATTGGTCCAAAATCTTTTTTCCAAACCAATACCTATCAAGGAAAAAGGCTGTATGATACCGTAGTTGAATTTGCTGATTTACAAGGCAATGAAAATGTTTATGACCTTTACACGGGCATTGGGAGCATTGGTCTGTATGTTGCCAAACGCGTTAGGCAAGTCGTCGGCATTGAAGAAATCCCTGCTGCTATTGACGATGCACGTGAAAATGCAGCACTTAATCAAATAGGCAACACTATTTTTTATGCTGGAGATGTGAAAAATATCCTTACTAATGAATTTGCGCAACAACACGGCAGACCTGATGTCCTTATCACAGACCCGCCACGGGCAGGAATGCACCCTGACGTGGTGAAGATGCTGCTAGAATTAGCTGCGCCTAAAATAGTATATGTGAGTTGCAACCCCGCTACACAAGCGCGAGACTTGAACTTGCTATCCCCAAAATATGAAGTGCTGAAAGTTCGTCCAGTGGATATGTTTCCACATACGCATCACATTGAAAGTATAGCACTTTTGGCATTGAAAAAATAGATAGGATGAACGAACAGAAAACATTTAGGTCGCAGCAGCCCAATGTGGAACTAGCCATAGCGCAACTGACGGAAAATCGTCATCCTATTGGTTTAGTGCTAGATCAACTCAACGATGTGCGCAATTTAGGTTTCATGCTTCGCCTTGCGGACGCTGCTCGTTTGGAAAAAGTTTGGCTTTACAAAATGGATGATTTTCCGGAGAAAAAACTCAAGCGTTTTTCACGTACTGCCCACCAATATGTACCGATGGAACACCTTTTCGATATAGCAGATTTACAAGCACTGCAACAAACCCATCAACTATTGGCATTAGAAATTACAGAAGCTAGTGTGGCGTACACCGATTTTCAGCCTCAATTTCCATTGCTTCTAGTAGCAGGCAATGAGCAAAAAGGCATCTCTCAAGAAGTGCTTGACCTTGTAGATGACACTGTGCATATTCCAATGTATGGCTTGAATCTATCCATGAATGTAGCTATGGCGACAGGGATTGTGGTTTATCATTTTTTGTGCGACCTGAAGATGAAACTGTAAACACAGTCATTTTAATTTGATAATCATGATTTTAAGCAACCAGACAGAATTAATACAATTTATAAGATTAAAGCTACTTGAAATTAGAGCTTGTAAATTATGTTAATTCTGTCCAACAAAAATGTTCGATTCACAAATCAATTTATCATCATCTCAAACATGCAAAAAATCGGTTTATTCTTTGGCTCTTTCAACCCTGTTCATGTAGGACATATGATTATTGCTAATTACATGGCAACTCAAACAGATTTAGCGCAAGTGTGGATGGTTGTTTCACCACAAAATCCTTTAAAAGCAAAAAAAACACTGGCACGCGATTACGACCGACTACACTTGGTACAATTAGCGATTGGCGATAACCCCTTGCTAAAAAGTTCTGATGTAGAATTTGCCTTGCCTAAACCCTCTTACACGATTGATACTTTGGTACATCTTCAAGAAAAGCATCCTGATAAAGAATTTGTCCTCATCATGGGTGGTGATAATTTAGCAACACTACACAAATGGAAAAATTACGAAATCCTCCTCCGCGATTATGAAATTTATGTCTATCAGCGTCCTAATTATGACCTAGAAAAAAATATTAATAATAAAAATATCAAAATTTTTAATGCTCCGCTAATGGAAATTTCATCTAGCTATATTCGCGATTGTATAAAACACAGAAAATCAGTAGAATACCTCGTTCCAGATAGTATTTTTCGCTATTTAGAAACGACAAAGCTGTATCATTAAAACCATTTCATATACATTTACCGTATCATAATCAAGCATTACCGCAGCCTGGAAATGCAGTTGCTAAAAAAAAATGATATTAATTTTATATTAATAAATATTTTTGTGTAACGTTTTCAGTTCAGTGCATTTAACAAATTGTAATACCATGAATTATCTACTCAACAGGCTGATACTGCTTTGGCTTTTTATTAGTATTTTCACTTTCGCTACCCAAGCGCAATCTCCTTTCTTGGTAACAACCAGTAGCGTTGACAAGACCTACAAAGTCAATGAATGGATGACTTTTGATGTCGTTTCTAACGTAACAGACAGTGTAAGTTACGAAATTCGATTTGACCGTTATGCCCCCCCTATTCAAAAAGGAAAAATAGGGCTAAAAGCAGGGCAAACAACAAAAATCTTCTTTAAAGCAGAAGAACCTTGTGCCTTGATTTGTACTGTAAGCACACCTCAATTTTCTGATGTAGAAGGTGCTGTATTTGAGCCTTTCAACATTAAACCACTAGAAGAAGAACCCAACGATTTTGATGCTTTTTGGCAAGAAGCATTAGCAGAATTAGCCCGTGTACCCATTGACCCTAAGCTGAGTTTTTATGAAGCGACAAATTATTCTACTACCTATCGGCTCAACTTGGGCATGATTGATGGCAGAAGAGTTTACGGTTTTCTTTCTGTTCCTAAATTAGAAGGAAAGATGCCCGCTGTGGTATCCTTGCCCTCCTTCGGTGCGGGAACGGGTATTGTACGACCTGTTAATGACATTGCGGAAAACATAGGCGCATTGTCCCTTGCTATCAGTATCCACAATGCCGAACCAGATGCCGTTGACCCCAGAGCCTACGAGCCAGACAATCTGACCAATCCTAAAGAATATTACCAACGTTATGCAGTATTAGCAGCCGTTCGTGCTATTGATTATTTTTTCACACGCTCCGATTTCAATGGCAGTGTAGGGCTAACTGGTGTAAGCCAAGGTGGTGGACTAGTCGTTATGGTAGCAGGTGTGGATAAGCGCGTGAACGCTATTACTTTTGGTAATCCTACGCACAGCGAGCATTCTGGACTTCGCCATGAACGTGCTACTGGTTTTCCGTATTACCTTGTGCGTGCTAAAACTGCCTTTAGAGATGAAGTTGTTCTGCAAAAAGTAGCAGAGGCTTCTAAATATTACGACAACATTTATTTTGCTAAACGTTACAAAAATCCATCTTTTGGTGTTCTAGGTTATGAAGACCAAGTTTGCCCAACGGCAACGAGTTTTGCCGCATTTAATCAATTAAGCGGGAAAAAAATATTACTTAGTGCTACCAAATTAGCACACAACAATCCTGGTGAGTATTGGACGCTGCGCTACGATTTTTTCAGACGCTTCTTGGCAGGTGCTGACCGCTCACCACTGCCCTATGTACAGATACATAAGGGTTATGAGATTGATGCTGGCAGAGATACTAGCATTCATATCAATAGCCCTTTAATGTTGAATGGCGTGGCAGCATTGCGCAATACCCCTCTTACAAAAAATATATGTTGGAAAAAATTAAGTGGTGATGGAGAAGTAATTTTTACAAATCCTAATGAGGCAAAAACAAATGTAAATTTTAGCAACACAGGAGAATATATACTGGTGTTAGAAGTAAGGGATGAAACGCTACTTGGTACAGATAAATTCTACACTTTGATTGACCAAGTGAAAATAACGGTAAAAGAAGCTAGCCAAGATTTGACCTTAAATTGTCCTAACGACATTCGAGTAGTTACTAGGGAAAACGTAGCGCAAGTCAGTTGGCAAACACCAAGTGTTACAAACGCTTGTAACCCTCAAGGCATTAACTTAAGATTAACTAATGGGCTATTGCCTAATAGCTTTTTCCCAAGAGGCATTACTCGAATTGCTTATCAAGCGACGGATGCTTGCAATCAAACAGCAACTTGTTCTTTTCAAGTTGAAGTCATTCAGTCTAATCCTTTGCAAATTGAGTGCCCAAATCGCATGAAAGTTATTGCATGGGAATCTACAACTAAAGTAAGTTGGGAATTGCCTCGCGTAAGAAATGCCTGCAACGCTGACCCCGTACAATTGATACAAACACAAGGACTACCTTCGGGAAGTGATTTCTTAATAGGGATTCACACCATTACGTATCAAGCCACAGATGCTTGTGGGCAAAAAGCAACTTGTTCTTTTGAAATTGAGGTAATGAAATTGCCACCTATGGTGTTAACCTGTTCCAAAGATATTGTTATCAATACCTCACAATCAAGTGTTACAGTAATATGGGATAATCCAAGTGTGGCACATAGCTGCTACAATAACAGCGTTCAATTTATACAAACTAAAGGCTTAACACAAGGCAGCGCTTTTCCGATTGGCATTACAGAAATTGAATACAAAGTCAAAAATGACTGTGGACAAGAAGCAACATGTTCTTTCAAAGTAGAAGTTATTAGCACAGCTCCACCGCTTGAACTAATATGTCCAAGTGATATTTTACTGACTACTATCTCAGAGGATGCTACAATTACATGGGAATTGCCACAGGTTAAAAATGCTTGCAATAACTCCTTTGAGTTGATACAAACCATTGGTAAACAACCAAATAGCCTTTTCAAAGAAGGAAAGCATACAATTACTTATTTGGTTCGCGATGCTTGTGGCAGAACAGCGACCTGCTCTTTTACGGTCGAGGTCATTCGTCAGGAAATTAATTTTGAGGTGAAATGTCCTAAAAATATGAATTTAACACTACCTCCCGGACAGTGGATTATGCGTGTCTATTGGAATGAGCCTTTAGTAACAACGGACTGCAACTACGGTTTGACTGTAAGGAGAATCAAAGGAATACCTAGCGGAAGTTATTTTACGATTGGCATTTCAGAAATTATCTACGAAATAAAGGATGAATGTGGAAATAGTGCTATTTGTGCCTTCACAGTTGCTATTAAGCCAAGCACTACTAGCAATAGAAATATGAGCGACAACAACATAAGTGATGCACAAAACCTTCGTGTCTATCCAAATCCTACTAGCCATCAAATTAATGTAATCATAAACGATGGATGGACAGAACAACCTGCATTTCTGGAAATCGTAGATGTGTTAGGAAGGCTGAAAGCACAATACAATATGACAAAAACATTTATCCCTATTGATGTAAGCCATTTCTCTAACGGATGGTACTTCTTACGTATTTTAGATCAAAATAATCAACTACTAAAGACAGAAAAATTCATCAAACAAGCCGATAATTAATATTTACAATGTGAATTGTCCGAATATTTTAGACAATTCACACTCTATTTTTTTTGATTACTAAGGCTTTAAGATGTTTTAAACTATTGTAAGATAATTTCTTTCTCGTCAATTAGTCTTCTAATATTGATGAGTGCATAACGCATGCGCCCTAAGGCTGTATTAATACTTACTCGAGTCAACTTTGCAATTTCTTTAAAACTCATATCCGCATAATGTCTTAAAATGACGACCTCTCTTTGTTCAGGAGGTAACATATCTACTAATTTACGGATTCTTTCGTGAGTTTGACTTTTCATAATACTTTCCTCAGCATTATCGTCTGCTACCTGCAATACATCAAAGATGTCAAACGTTTCTGTTGGAGAAACTTGAGGACGACGTTTTGAGCGACGGAAGTAATCAACGCACATATTGTATGATATACGCATTGCCCACTGCAAAAATTTCCCTTCGTGGTTGTATTTACCCTTTCTTAGGGTATCAATAATTTTGATGAAGACTTCTTGAAAAATGTCTTCTGCTAGACTCTGATCTTTGACAAATAGATAAATAGAAGTGTAAATCTTTTGCTGGTGTCTATTAAGCAATATTTCAAAAGAGCGTTCATCTCCTTCAAGGTAATGCTTAATCAATACTTGATCAGAAAAACATAGTTGATCGCTAAGCGGCATAACTTGCATAACTAAATCCAATTTAGTTGTTAATAATGTTCGTGGTCTTTAAACTTAATGTAGATTTACCGCTATAGACTATTATTTTTGGAAAGTGATTTAATCGGTTGTTGACAAATATCTTAAAATACTATAGCTAAATTAATTTAAAAATTAATACAATCACACAATAAAACAACTATTAACTAAAATTTAACCATAGTCAACTATTTTGACATATTGCTTTTCTTTTCCATAGCAAAGATACATCACCTTTTTAAATTTCCTAATGTAATTTTTCCATATCCCTAATTTTACCCGTTGATTTAAAAAATTACATTAGGAACCCTATACATTATCATATGACGCCTTCTGAGTAATGTTACCAAATTATCAAAAATTTATTTTCTTTTTTGACGAAAAAAAATCAAAAAAGGTTCAAAAAAAAGACCTACACCCAAAACAATTGGAGAAGGTGTAGGACGAATTAAAACATACTATGAGAAAACTTTAAGCGAAGATAAGTGAGATGACATACTTTGTGTGCTTGTTTTAGGGAACGGTAGCCATTTATCAGAAAACGGTAGGTTTGAATCTTAAAGCGTATTTTAAATCTATACTTATTAAATTTATTTTTAATATATTCAATTTCCGTTTCTTACACACCTTTGTTATTTTATTTCTAATTCCATAATAGGAATTAAAACTTCCACGCGCGTTCCCAAAGGTTCTCCGGTGTTAGTATCCTCAAGGTCAATAATTCGTACAAAACTCTTATTGTCTTCTGATTCGTGTAGTATTTGTAACCGCGTTTCTGTAATACTTGTACCCATTGATTTGTGGTTATGATGCTGTACTGTTTGCTGAAGATGTTTAGCGGCTTTCCTTCCGATTCCGTTATCTTCTATCACACAAAGGATAATGTTGTCATCTTCCTCAAGCATCAAAAACTCTACTCGAATCCACCCATTTTCTTTGGGTCGAAGCCCATGTTCTATGGCGTTCTCCACATAAGGTTGCACAATCATTGTGGGTACACCAATAATATCATCCTCAATTTCTTCATCCACCACAATAGTATATTTTAGCTTATCACCAAACCTTAACTTAGCATTTATTTCGAGGTAGTCCATTAAAAACTCCATCTCTTCTTCTAGTGATATGATTTCTTGTTCAGAGTATTCCAAACTGCGTCGCATAAGTTTAGCAAACTTGGAAAGGTATTTTGCTGCTAGGGTTACATCGTTGGAAGTAATATAATTTTGGATAGAATTAAGGGCATTAAACATAAAATGCGGATTCATCTGCGCTCGCAAAGCCTTGAGTTGCAACTGTGTAGCCTTCAGCTTAAGCAATTCCGTTTCTCTGCGTTTTTTCTCTGCATCATATTTTACTTCCAATTCTATTCGCTCTCGCTTACTTACCTGATCCTCATAGAGTTGATCCATGCGATCATGTTCTACTAAGTAATCATAAGCCATTTTATGATTGCCCAAATCAGCATAGAAGGTAGCAATACTCTTACAAACTTCTGACAGTAGCCGATAATCTTCGATGATTTCTGCATAAGCATAGGCATTATCAAAGTGGTGCAATGCACGTTCGTGTTCCCCTAATTCAGCATAAAGTTGTGCCTTCCAGCTATCCAGTATAGAAAAATTATAGAAATCTCTTGTTGAATTTTCTTCATAAAGTTGCTCCGCACGATTGAAAAAGTCCAATGCCTGATCATACAATTTACGGTCGAGATAGCAATGCCCAAGATTAGCATACGCACTAGCCCTAGCCTGAAGGCTAACATCATCTTTGACATTAATGGCTTTCCAAAAGTAAACTTCGGCGCTATCATCGTCATCCAACGCCATGTAACCATTCCCCACATTGAGATAATGCCATGAAAGTCGAGGGCGAATATCCATTGTTTCGCACATATTGACCACTCGAAGGTAAGCCTTTACACTTTGCTCATGCTGATTGTTTTGCTCATAAATTTTACCTAAACCACTGTTAATGAGCGTCAAAAAGTAATAGTCTTTAATCGTTAACTTTGAAGTTAGCGCACTAATACCTTTATCCGCTTCCAGCAGTAATTCGACCGATTTCGAGTAGTTGTTGTCGTACAAATTCAAATAGCCTTCGCGACAAAGAATGCGCGTTTGCAATCGCTCGTCTGGGAAAGATTGCAATTTTTTCTCTGCTTTACGCAAAAATGCCATTGCCGACTCCATTTTATTGAGATTAGTGCAAGTGCCTGCATAGTCAATAAATGCTTCCGCTTGTTGTATGGCGGAGCCGCGCTCGTTGAGCAAATCAATCGCCTGCAAAAAGTGAATTTCTGCTAGAAAAAAATTATACAGTTGGTTCTCAACAATAGCTGTGTTCAAGTGGAAATTCAACTTTAAATCGGGAATATTCCAATTTAACAGCAGTTGCTGTTGTTCTGAGAGTAACGCTCTTGCTTTAGCAACGTCTGTGTAAGCGTAATGGCTTGCAAGTTGATCAATTAAAATAACACGCTGTTGCTTATCTTTTTGATGCGCCAGTTTTTGCTCTAAATATTTAATGTTGGTATCGTAATCCCTATGTACTGTCAATGGAATATAAATTAGTGTGCCCCTTCAATTCTATTATTTGAGGTAACATTTCAGGTAGTATAATAGTATAGGCAATCCATTTATTGAGGCACTATATTTCCACAACCGTTACGATTACCCCACTTTTTTATTTTTTTACCGCCTTTGAGTTTATCTTGCTGCTCTTTTGGAATTTCATTTTTTCCTTCCAAAGAAGATAGTGTTTTTCTTTTCTTTCCCATAGTGTCTTATGTATTACACAGACTTTCAGTGTAAACAGAGCTAAAATAAGGAAGTTTGTTACCCATATTTCTTCAATATATACACAAAAAACCTGAAGGTGGACAATCAAATTTATTCAAAAACGCAATTACATAGGTAAAGTTACAAATCTTTTTTACCTAAGTGTAATGAAAATACGACGATAACATATATGGATAACCATAATGTATTCCTTTTTGATTGCTGTGTCTTTATACTGAAGTTTTTTTTTACATAGAAGGGTTTTATTACTACAAGCCCTCTTGTAAGCGTTTCATTTGTTCCATAAAAGTTGGACGACGACGGCGTGAAACTTCAATTTTCATACCGTCGTCCATAATTAAATAACCTCCTTCGCCTTTCACAAACTTGCGCATGAAATTCAAATTAATTACATGGCGTTTGTGAACGCGATAGAAGTTGAAGGGAACAAGTAACTCTTCGTATGATTTAATCGTCTTTGATGCGGTAATCCGCTCTCCTGTCACTAAGAATATATGGGTATAGTTGTCGTCAGCTTCAAAGCGCATAATATCCACAATGTTGACAAAATAAATGCCATCCAAAGCAGAAATACTCATTTTCTTGAAAGC
This sequence comes from uncultured Saprospiraceae bacterium, assembly GCA_937944245.1. Classification (GTDB taxonomy): domain Bacteria; phylum Bacteroidota; class Bacteroidia; order Chitinophagales; family Saprospiraceae; genus JAAUTG01. The sequence goes on from CALDYY010000070.1 coordinate 35,119, forward strand.
ATTGGGGTTGTTGAAGTAAGTGTTGAATATTTCTAAACGATTGTTGATGTGGCTACTTCTTTTTTGATACACACGCTCCATTGTTTCTTTCAGCGCATCGGGGTCAATTGGTTTTACAATGTAACCAATGGAACTATATTCACAGGCTTTTATGGCATACTCCTCAAATGCTGTAACAAAAACTACCTCAAAGCTAATCGGCGATAATTCATTGAGTATTTGAAACACCTGACCATCAGGTAAGTTGATGTCTAGAAATGCAACATCTGGCTCAACACCCGGAGTAGAAAGCAACTGAATACCCTCCTTTACGCTTCTTGCTTCACCAATCAATTCAATTTCAGGGCAGTATTGGCTTAACAAATTTTTTAGATTGTTCAATCCTTTTTCTTCATCTTCTACAATAATCGCCTTTAAAATCTCTGTTTTTGGCTTAGGTGTATTCGATGGTACTCGTGTTGTGGCTTCCATAATCTTTGAATGTTTAGTGTGTGTGTCAGTACAGTTCAACTTACTTGGTTATTGAACACCAAATTCAAAAGTTTATTTTACGGAAATGAATTATTTTTTTATTTAATGTGTATTTGCTTCCAATTACCATCCTCCCGATGCGCCACCACCGCCAAAGCTACCGCCACCGAAACCACCAAATCCACCGCCGCCACCACCAGACCAATTACCTCCGCCACCCGTCCAGCCACCACCGCCTGGCATAATGACCCAGCCACCGCTACCGCCTCTACCTTGATAGCGACCACCTCGATAGTACCCGCCATCGTCATTACCGCCACCTCCTTTTAAGTTAGCGACGATAACTATAAATAAAATGAGCAAAAAAAGCATCAACATAAATGGCAATATACTATCCTCATCACTAGAGTCCGCTTTGTATTCTCCACTGCCAAGTTGAAAAATAATATCTGTTGCTCTATCTAAACCATTGTAATAATTTTGCTCTCTAAATGCAGGACCAATAACGTTATCTATAATGCGCTTCGACATCGCGTCGGTTAAGAAACCCTCCACACCATAACCAGTGGAAATTCTCAACTTTCGGTCATCGAATGCTACATAAATGAGAATCCCATTATCTTTTTGCTTGTCGCCTATGCCCCATTGTTCGGCAAGGCGCTGAGTATAATCTACAATGTCGTTGCCTTCAAGCGATCGCTCAATGACAATAGCTATCTGGGTGGAAGTAGAATCATTGTAAGCTACCAGTTTTTGCTCTAGACTATTGCGTTCTGCCGAACTTAGCAAGTTAACATAGTCGTTCACCAAACGCGGAGGCGAAGGGCGAGCAGGAATAGACTTTTGGGCGAATCCTATTTGTGGAATCATCCAAGATAGAAATATTACCCAAAAGCTATATTTTGAAATTATTATATTAACTGCTATATGAGATTTCATCTGGTAGTTCATTTACATCTTTATTATCATGAGGGAAGTGCGCCTTTAGTTTTTCACCCACCATTTCAATGCTTTTGGTAATGCCTTGTTCATATTGTCCTTCTTTAAAATGTTGTTGCAGCACTTCTTTTATATCTTCCCAAAAATGAGGCGGTACTACTCGATTAATTCCTTCATCGCCAAGAATCACAAAACTTTTTCTTTCTGGCACAATAAAAAATAGCACTCCATTGCGGGCTTGTGTTTTTTTCATGCCTAATATCTTGAATGTTTTTTGTGCAGCTTTCATTATCTCCCCTTTACATTTGTCTTCCAAGTGTACACGAATTTCACCACTAGTGTTCTTTTCCGCTTTACGGATGGTTTCTACAATTCTATCACCTTCCTCTGGTGTAAAAAAATTAATCATTGCCAAAGGGTTTTAAGTTGCAGAGAAAAAGCAAACCTAAGCCACCTTTTCTCTACATGAAATGACGAATATGATTATTTATTGAAATCAAAATTAACTGTTGGTGCGTCTTGTGCCCTTTGGTCAGCTTGAAACTGCGGACGAGCATTGAAGCCAAAAATACCTGCAAAAATAGCAGCAGGAAAACGACGCACTGATTTATTATAGTCAGTGACAGCCTCGTTAAAGCGGTCGCGCTCTACCTTGATTCTGTTTTCTGTACCTTCTAGCTGACTTTGTAACTCTTTAAAGCCTTCCGTTGCTCTCAACTCAGGGTAGCGTTCTACTGTAACCAAAAGTCTTCCTAATGCAGAAGAAAGTTGACCTTGCGCCTCTTGAAATTGTTGTAAAGCCTCTGGAGTTAACTTGGATGGGTCAATATTAACAGAAGTAGCTTTTGCTCTAGCTTCTACCACGTCTGTAATCGTTTTGCGTTCAAAATCTGCTGCACCTTTTACGGTGTTCACCAAGTTTGGAATCAAATCCGCACGGCGTTGATAAGCACTTTGCACATTACCCCACGCTTGATTAACATTTTCATCTTTGTCAACCAAAGTATTGTATGCTCCACAGCCACCCATTAAGAAAATCAATCCGATAGCGACAAGTCCTAAAATGAGGATACTTTTTCCCATGATTTTGTTTGTTTTAGGTTTAGAATTCTTTTACGATTTAATGAATTTTACTTCAAAGGTAATAAAAAACTGAGCAAGTAATTAGTTGCCAGTATTCTACTAATTTCGAGTTTTTGACGACAGAATTCAGAAAAGTAGCGGAATTTTTTCCGTTAACCAAGTATGAATGTAATTGCTAGCTTTCTACTCCATTATCAATGTTCATCATTACTAGATTGATTTACCAACTGAATCAACTGTTTTGCTGCATGAAAGGCGGAAATTTGATTTTCTATAACGGCTTGTTCCATTGAATCCCAATGTTGCTGCACCATTGGATGCTGTTTGAACCATTGTTTTAAGGTTTCATCCATCGTTTCTCGAAACCAGTAGTGGAGTTGCTGTTTTCTGTTTTTTGTTAAATAGTTATTTCCTTGAACATAATCAAAATAGGTACTTATTTGCTGCCAAACCTCGGCAATGCCTGTTTTGTGTAAGCTAGAACAAAGTAGCACAGGAGGTGTCCAAGCACTTGCTTTTTTGGGAAATAAATGTAACGCATTTTGAAATTCTTTTTTGGCGGCATGTGCCAATTTTAGATTTTCCCCATCTGTTTTGTTGATACAAACGATGTCTGCCATTTCCATAATGCCTCGTTTGATACCTTGCAATTCATCGCCGCCACCAGGCATAAGCAAGAGCAAAAAGCAATCCACCATAGCATGAACTGCGATTTCGGATTGCCCCACCCCAACGGTTTCTATAAAGATGGTATCAAAACCTGCTGTTTCGCAAAGCAGCATAGTTTCCCTTGTTTTTCTGGCTACACCGCCAAGTGTTTCGCCCGCAGGTGAAGGACGAATAAATGCGTTAGGAGCATTAGAAAGCAACGCCATCCTTGTTTTATCACCTAAGATACTGCCTTTGCTCGTTTGACTACTAGGGTCAATCGTTAGTACCGCAATTTGTTTCCCTTGTTCAATAGCGTGAAGCCCTATGGCTTCCAAAAAGGTACTCTTGCCTACACCTGGTGCACCTGAAACGCCTATGCGCTGCGTCATGCGGATATGTGGCAGGCATTTTTCTAGTAAATCTTGTGCTAATGTTTGATGTTCTGATAAATTACTTTCTACCAGTGTAATGGCTTGGCTGAGGATTTGTCTATCCTTTCTGAGCATGCCTTGCAAATAATAATTTGTGTCTTGAGGGATATGCTTTCGTTTTTTATTCGAGAGATTCGGATTCAAAGCCATTGCCAACTATTTTGAGTTGTCTAAAAATTACTTTGCTAAAATTACAATTTACCCACTATTTTCCAACGAAATGCCCACTTCCAAACTATACTAAAATCAGTAATGCCACTTTGCGCAAAAATAGGCAGCCATTCCTTCTTTTTGAAGGAGCGCGCCACAGAAACAGCAGCATCATGGCGTACCATAACTGACTTAGAAAGAAAGCGAGTGAGTATTTTTATGGCGTAATAAGCCAACCAATGACGATGTAAGTCATTGATAATAAAACCTATTTTTGTTTGTTGTCGAATAGTTGAAAACAATTCAACAAGCTGCTCATTAGTGAAATGATGGGTAAACAAGCTCGCATGAACGATGTCAAATTGCTGCTGCTTGAACACATCACTGAAGATATTTACACTTTGAAAAGTGATTTCAGGATAGGCTTTGCATCGTTCCTTGGCATAAGCTACAATGTTGGGGTTAGCATCAATACCTATTAGTTGGAGGGCAATATTATTTTTCTTCGCCCATTTTGCCATCAAAATCAGAATATCGCCACCACCGCAACCCAAATCAACAATGGTATATACTCGTTTTGAGGGGTTGTGTAGCAAAGTTTTCAAACCTTGAATACTAATAGAGTTGCCACCGAGTAGGCGATTAACAACATCTAACTCTTTTAGAGTTTGCGTGATGACTTCGCCGCCACTCTCCAAATCGTCCATTAGTTCTTGCTCATAAGAGCGATGAATCAAATTAATTGCCATTCGTTGTTGATTGATTAATAATGAACGTTCATCAGCATACTTTCTAGTGTAAGTCCTGGACCAAAGGCAATACCTAGCACCTTTTTCTGATGGTCGCTTTCCTGTAAAGACTGTTTTAGTGCATTCATCACAAACAAAATTGTCGGCGATGACATGTTGCCATAGTCGCGTAGCACCTGATGTGCTATCTGATTTTTGGCTTTGTCTATCTTCAATTCTTCTTCAATTACACTTAAAATTCGTTTTCCTCCCGGATGAACAGCAAGATAGTCAATCGCTTGAATATCAATATCCATTTTTCCGAGCAATCGGTTGATGAGTCGGACAATGTTAGCGCGAATGATATCAGGAATACTCGAAGTGAGTTTCATTTCAAAACCAAAATCACCAATGCGCCAAGCCATTTCTTGTATGCCATCAAATGCCAAATCGCTGTAAAATTGTTGTATTCGAAAACTTACTGCTTGCTCATTAGGTCTGCCAGTCAATAGCGCAGCAGCAGCACCATCGCCAAATAAGGCATTTGCTAGCAAGGTATCCGCATCTTTAGTTTTTTGAAGGTGAATACTACACAACTCTACTGCCACTACTAGCACTTTAGCAGTCGGTTGAGCTTTGATGATATAATCGGCTGTTTTTAGGGCGTTAAACGCTGCATAACAGCCCATAAAATTAATGGCAATGCGCTGGACGTCCGTTCGTAAAGAAAAACGTTGAATAAGTTGAATATCAATGCCAGGTGCATACATTCCTGTACAACTCACCGTGATTAAATGGGTAATCTGTTGATAATCAAAATCAACAGGTACGGCTGCCTCCACTGCCTTTTCACATAACAGAATAGCCTCCCGTTCATACAAACGCATCCTAGCATCTACGGTTGGAAATGGCTCTAAGTCTTGAGTATTAGGGAAAAAAGTATAATTTTGAAGTCGTTGATAGTCCTCAATTACGCTATATCGTGTTTGAATGCCGCTCGCGCGATACAACACTTTAAGTTGATGTTTTTCTGTATCGTTCAACGCCAAAGCATTTGCCATAAATTCGGCAATTTGTTTTTGTGCAGTTTTAAATGTTGGGTTGGCAGTGCCAATATAATTGATATAGGACATGAACGGCGATTAATTCTTGTTTCAAGAAGATAAATGATGATAAAAAGTAACGTTTACAACTTTATCGTTACTAAAGTAAAAAAGTTCGTTTGTGTTTATAGTTCTGTCTATTTTAGACAATTATTGTAGCATCCCATTATTAAATAATCGTGATTTTTTTGTTTTTATGCTTAAAATCCAATTTTGCATGCTAACTATGCGCGTTAATTACAAAGTAGCAAATAGAAGAAACGAATACCATTATTTTATGATAACAAGGTGATTTACATTATTGTTATCATATCGCGTTGCTAGTACGTCCAAAAATTAAATGACTTAATATTAAATCGCTTCCATGCAAAGAAGTTCTAAAACAATACAACCTGGTACATTTGAGCCAGAGCATCATTGGTACGAAAAAGCATTAAATGCCACGATTCACCCTTTGGTCAGCTTTTTTCTTAATCTTGATACTGAAAGAATTATCAAAAGATATTGCCATCTACATCCTACGGTTGATGCCAAAATGCTTCGCGACCTCTTGATATATCGCCCAAAACATTTCATATGGGCGGGTGCTGACCTCATGCACGTTACAGACGAAAACGGCAACCGAAAAATGGTGGTGATTGAAAATAACTCCTGCCCTTCGGGTCAAAAATCCATGCCACTACTCGAAGACCACCAAGAACAAGGAGGATATAAGTTACTGATGGAGCGCACGATTAAGCCCTATTTAGAGCAAAAGAAAAAATTAGTACAAGGTGGATTAGCAGTAGTATATGACAAAAACAAAATGGAGGCTTCAGGCTATGCCCATGCTATGGCAGATGTTTTTAACGAACCCGTTCATCTTGTACCTTTTTTTAAAGAGGACAAAGAGAAACTAGCTCGCTTTGACGATGGTACAATGTACGTTCAAAATGAGGCAAAAGAATGGATACCTATTCGAGCTACTTTCCGCTATCTCACACAAGAGCCTTGGAGTCGTTTGCCTTTACATAGCAAAACCCATATTTTCAACCCAATAGTAGCTTGTCTTGCGGGTGGGCGAAATAAAATGGTCGCTTCAAAAGCATACACTTTCTTTAATTCTGAACTAGAACAAGGAGGCTTGGAAATACTAACTCCTGAAACCATTTGGGATATTAGCAAACTCGAAATCCCTTTCTGGGTACGTCGAATGGGTGGGCAAGCCGTTATTAAAATACCTTACAGCAATGCTGGGCAAGGTGTATTTACTATTGTAAATGAGCAGGAACTAGAAGCCTTTATGGCTCAAGATTTTCGTTATGAACGTTTTATCGTGCAAAGTTTGATTGGCAATTACAACTGGAGTTCAACCAGCAGTAAAGGAAAATTATATCATGTCGGTACTATGCCTAGCGCAAAAGGCAATACTTACGTAGCCGATACTAGAGTGATGGTAAGCGCTACATCAGAGGGCATCAAGCCATTGGCGGTATATGCCCGCCGTGCCAAACTTCCACTGGCGGATACTTTGGAGCATGGTGTAAGTAGCTGGGATATGCTTGGCACAAATTTATCCATCAAAAAAGAAGATGGTAATTGGGATTCTGATACTTCTCGCTTGATTCTGATGGATAGACGCGACTTCAATAAACTTGGCGTTGGGCTAGATGATTTAATTGATGCCTATATTCAAACCGTACTTTCTATGATTGCGATTGATAAAATGGCAATTCAATTATTTACCTCAAAAAATAAGTTTAGAATGCGCTTGTTCAAATCTCTGGATAACGATCAAGCACTCTTGGATGAAATTATGCTTTAGCATGAGATAAAGCAGATAACTAAATGACCTACGCTACTGTATGAGTAGGCACGCAAAAAGACAGCGATAAAAAGCCCTAACCCAAGAACTTATTCTTGAGTTAGGGCTTTTTATGTAGCTTGCCCAACATCACTTAGAGCTTATTTAAAAATTTTATTTATTTAACAATCAATAGTTTATGGTTCTAACATGGTAAGGCGAGGAAGTTTAACGAGCTAATTGACTAAGCCTTACTGAAGCTATGTTCGCAAAATATTATTTTTCAGAAACTAGGAATTTAAACATGCGCTTAATAATAATAGAGCACTCGGGATTCACCCAAAAAAGGTAGAAAATTAGTAACTGTTTTGTAGGATAGATGGTTATGTTTTTATTTCACATGTGTTGTAAAGTATGCTAACCCCGCAAATTATCTTTTTAATAATAAAATTGACCCAACATGATAATAGACACACACCAAGAAGTCCCAGTTGTTAAATACCTCGACGTACTACAATGCCCCAAAGGTGAAGTTACGAGATATTTTGTCAGAATGGTAGCTGATGGTATGGGGTTACCTATGTACATCCCTGTCATCGTAGCGCGTGGGCTAAAAGAAGGACCTGTTATTGGTATTACGGCAGCCACACATGGGAATGAACTTAACGGAATACCTGTCGTACAAAGACTTTTTAAAGAATTGCATCCAGAAATAAGCACTGTGCGCGGCACAATTATTGGCATACCAGTGATGAATGTTCCAGGCTTTTTATTGATGCAACGCAAATTCAATGATGGCATTGACTTGAATCGCATTATGCCAGGCAAAGCAGATGGCGATACAAGCGAAGTCTATGCCCACCGATTGGCAGACCGAATCATTAGCCAGTTTGATTATTTGCTCGATTTACATACAGCAAGTAATGGAAGAGTTAACTCTTACTACATCCGAGCTAACATGGACGATGCAGAAACAGCAACTTTAGCTAAGTTACAAAATGCACAAATTATTTTAAATAGTCCAGCAAAAGACCAGACCGTTAGAGGCGTAGTGCAGTGCAATGGAGGCAAAGCGATTACCCTCGAAGTAGGCGACCCTAATATGTTTCAGAAAAAGTTGATTCGTTCTGGTTTAGAAGGAGTAAATAACACCTTAGTTTATCTCAAACTTTGTGATGGAGAAATTGTAAAACCAGCGCAAGAAGCCATTATTTGTAGCCGTTCCTACTGGATTTATACCGATAAAGGAGGGATTCTGCAAGTGATGCCTAACGTAACTGATAAGGTAAAAAAAGGTGAACTTATAGCGGTCATTCGCAATATTTTTGGCGATGTGATTAAGCAATACTTTGCGCCAGAGGATGGTATTGTCATTGGTAAAAGTGTACATCCCGTCTCACAGACAGGTAGTCGCATTCTTCACTTAGGCATTATTCAATCATAAAAAAAATTATATCACAGTCATTTTCAACCTATGGAAACTTTTTGGGCGCAAAATTATGATACCATTCGCAGCGTCGGTATCTCTACTGGAATTTTAGCTGCTACACTTTTAGTTGGATTCTTGGTTGGCAATTTTCTAAGAAGAGTCATCAAACGTTCTACAAAAGCCTTAGATATTGACCCCACCAATTATCATTTCATTCGCCATCTAATCGTAGCTATTATTTACATTATTGGTATTGGTGCAGCAGTGCAGCAAATAGAAGCCCTCAAGCAGATTGCTAACTCTCTACTTGCTGGTGCGGGGATACTAGCAGTAGCTGTTGGTTTTGCCAGCCAACATGCCTTGAGCAATATTGTCAGCGGGTTATTTATTGTGCTGTTCAAACCGTTTAGAATAAACGATAGAGTTACGCTGAAAGATGGAACGCAAAGTGGCGTTATTGAGGATATTACGTTGCGTCATGTTGTCATTCGAGATTTTCAGAACCGACGGATTATTGTCCCTAATTCCATTATTAGCAATGAAATTATTTTAAACGCCGATTTCAACGAGGAAAAAATATGCCGTTGGATAGAAATTCCTATTAGTTTTGAAAGCGATGTTCAAAAAGCAAAAGCCATTATTGCGGAAGAAATTGAAAAGCATCCACTTCATTTAGACACGCGAAGCGAGGAAGATAAGGCAGCCAATAAACCTGTTACCGTTCGAGTCATCCAAATTGGAGAATATTTCATACTCTTGCGCGGATGGGCATGGGCAAAAGACCAAGCCGATGGCTTCGTAATGGCTTGTGATTTACTTGAAAGTATCAAATTGCGCTTTGATGAAGCAGGTGTTGTTATTCCATATCCTCATCGCACTATCACGCCAAAAGATTAATTAATGTATTGCTATCTACTAAACTTTTCAAAATTAGTAGATAGCAATAACACACTACACATGCAATGCCCTATCCGCCGTTGCTGCTAAAGCTGCTTCTTTAAAAGCTTCTGCATAAGTTGGATGTGCGTGGCTCATTCTGGCAGCATCCTCAGCAGAAGCGCGGAACTCCATCAAAGCAACTGCCTCAGCAATCAAATCGGCTGTGCGTGGACCGACCATATGCACCCCTAATATTTCATCTGTTTCCTTATGGGAAAGCACTTTTACTAAACCTTCCGTATCTGTACTAGCACGCGACCTACCCAATGCCTTGAATGGAAATTTTCCTACTTTGTAAGGTGTGCCTGCTGTTTTCAGTTCCTCCTCTGTCTTACCTACTGCTGCTACTTCAGGCCAAGTATAAACCACATTTGGAATCAAATTGTAATCAATATGAGGACGTTCGCCTGCTAAATATTCAGCTACAAAAATACCTTCTTCTTCTGCTTTGTGTGCCAACATCGCCCCTCTAATCACATCGCCAATGGCATATATGTTTGGTATATTAGTTTGCAAATGGTCATTCACTATCACTCTACCCTTATCATCCATAGCCACACCTACTTTGTCCAGTCCTAAATTGTCAGTGTAAGGAATGCGACCAATCGCTACTAAGCAATAATCTGCTTCTAGCACAAAAGTTTCTTCTGCATCGCGTTTTTGCACCGTTACCTTAACTTTGGTCTTCATCGCTTCAACAGCCGTTACCATGTGGCGCAAATGAAATTTTACGCCTAATTTTTTCATGGAGCGCATCAATTCTTTACCACAATCGCTGTCCATACCAGGTATGATACTATCCAAATATTCTACTACCTCAACTTCAGTGCCCAATCGAGCATACACAGACCCTAATTCCAATCCAATAACCCCACCTCCAATAATCACCATGCGCTTTGGCACTTTTGTAATTTCCAACGCTTCTGTTGAAGTAATTACTCGGTTTCCGTCGTAGTTGAAAGTTGCTGGTGTATTTGCCTTTGAGCCAGTTGCGATGATAACTTTATCTGTTTCAATGATTTGTGTACTCCCGTCGGCTTTTTTGACCTCAATAGTATTGGCGTTTACAAAGGATCCATGACCATCATAAACATCTACTTTATTTTTCTTCATCAAAAACTCTACTCCTTTCACCGTTTGCTCTACCACCTCTTGTTTGCGCTTTATCATTTGAGGCATATTCACCTTAAGTCCTTCAATATCAATGCCGTGCATTTCAAATTTTTCTTTAGCATTATGATAATGCTCTGAAGAATCCAATAATGCTTTTGAAGGAATGCAACCAACATTCAGACAAGTACCACCTAGTGATTTTTTTTCTATTAGTGCTGTTTTCATGCCTAATTGCGCAGCGCGAATAGCTGCCACGTATCCGCCAGGTCCTGCCCCTATAATTGTGATGTCGTACTTCATTGTTTTTTGTTTTTCAAATTAAATTGATGTGTATAGTTTACCAATGAATTGGGTAAATAACAACGTATGTTGTTAAAAAATCCATATGAATAAGGCTTAATACCATAAAGAAGTTTATCGCAAACTCGTCATAATTCTTAAATAATGTTTGCCAACTGCTCTTTTATTTTTTCCAGTTCATCCTTCATGTTGACCACCAAACGCTGAATTTCATAAGAATAGGCTTTTGCACCTAAAGTATTAATTTCCCGACCTATTTCTTGACTGATAAAACCTAGTTTTCTTCCTTTTATTTCGTCTTTTTTCTTCATTTCCTCCAAGAAATATTTGCAGTGCTGCGAAAGACGTACTTTTTCTTCCGTCAAATCAATCTTCTCCAGATAAAACAGTATTTCTTGCTCAAATCGGTTTTCATCCACTTCATCTTTGTTGAGATGTTCATCCATTCGCTGCCTCAGTTTAGTGCGCAAACCAATAATGCGCTCCTCCTCGTAAGGTTTTATCTCCGAAAGCATTTGCTGAATATTTTCTATGCGCTCTTGCAGCTCTTTTGCCAACACATTACCTTCTTCTTTTCTAAAATTATCATAGGCTTTAATGGCTTCGTGCAGTGTTTTTTCTACTACTGCCCATTCCTCTTCTTGAAGTGTACCTTCCTCTGAGATAATCACATTAGGTATCCTCAGAATAGCTGCCAAAATATCGCCAGTAGGTACAGTTAATTCGTCGCTCAACTTCATTAATTCTCGGTAATATTTCTTTATTAAAGCATGGTTCAAGCCATAAGCATCTTCTCCATTGGGAGATACCACATCAATTAGTACATCAATTTTTCCTCTCTTCAGTCGGTCTGTAATATCTCTGCGAAGGATATGCTCTTTTTCTTTATAATTTTGGGGTAATTTGAAGCGTACATCTGTGTATTTGCTATTAAGCGACCTTACTTCTATGGTTATAGTCTTCTCCTTAAAATATTGAGTCGCTCTGCCATACCCTGTCATGGAAAGAATCATAAATGCTGTTTTAATACTTGAATGAGTAATCTCAAAAGAAAACGAATGACTTGAAAAGCAAATATAAAAAAGCGAAGACAGAACAAGGTATAAAATGAAAAGAAATAGAAAAGAATCGTCCAAACAAACAGATTTGAGGGAGAACAAAAAAAATTGTTTTGTAGTGTTTAAAGAAATCACTTTCTTTGACTTCAAACACTAAATAAAAATAAAATGAATTTTCCTGCTGATTTAAAATATACCAAAGAACACGAGTGGATTAGAGTAATAGAAGGTAATATTGCGTATGTTGGTATTACTGACTTTGCGCAAAGTGAGTTGGATGAATTAGTCTATGTAGAAGTAGAAACCATAGGGGAAACACTTGCAAAAGATGAGGTGTTCGGAACAGTGGAAGCAGTAAAAACTACTTCTGACCTTTTTATGCCAGTGAGTGGAAAAGTGTTGGAATTTAATCCTCGCTTAGACGAAAGTGACGGCGACGACCCTACCCTAGTCAACGCTGATCCTTATGGAGATGGTTGGATCATTAAAATCGAAATGACCGACCTAACGGAACTAGAAGAACTGATGGATGCGGAAGCATACTCAAATTTGGTGGAGTAATTTTTTTTACCACTCCAAACACCAAAATTGCTGCCTAGTGCATCAATAGAATTGAATAAACAAACATGAAAAATATATCCCCAGTCATATGGGTTGTGGTTTGGGCAATTTTTATCTTTATTGCCTCTACTGTTGGTGTGGGGCTTAATTTGCCTAGTACTTGGGCAGATTTGATAAGTTGGGATAAATTAGCGCATGGCTTTGTTTATGCGGTATTTTGTTTTTTGCTGGTTTTAAGTTTTCCCAAAGGACAAAAGTTAAAATCAGTAGTGGTTTTGGCAGTTATTATTAGTATTGTTTATGGCGCAACTATGGAATTTCTGCAATATACTTTTTTCCCGAATAGATATTTCGAGATTTTTGATATATTTGCAAATACTGTGGGAAGTGTGCTTGGAGCAATCATAGCGGTTCGCCGAAATAGAGATTCATAGCACTTAGGAATAATTTAAGTCGTAAAAGGCTTAAAGTTTCAAAGATAAATTTGTAAGTTATTATTTTTAAATCATAAAAATCTCAATAGTATGAGCGATCTTGCGATAACAGGAAATGTACTATTGTGGACAACCGTCGGTATAGTGTTGCTTGTGATAGCAACTATCTTCTTCTTGAAGAGAATGCTCGACAGTCGTTCCGCTAACATTTCCGAGAAGTATCAGGCAGGCTCAAGCAGTTCAGTGCTAGTTGGGCGAAACAAGTATCCAGAGGTAGATGCCTTTAAACTAAGTGGTACTTTTTTCAACGCAGCATTAGCTATTTCTACTGCTTTAGTTGTCTTGGCTTTTAGCTGGACGCAGTACGAGGATAAGGTAATCATACCAGAAGGTGCGCTTGACTTCACTGAAGAGTTAATTCAAGAGCCTCCTCGAACAGCAGAGCCACCACCACCACCACCACCCGTAATTGAGGAGGTGCCAGAGGAGGAAATTGATGAAAAAGACGAAATTGTTTTCCTCGACCAGACAGTAACAGAAGAAACTGTGGTACAAGCACCACCAGAAGTGAAAAAAGCAGCGCCACCACCGCCGCCGCCACCACCACCACCAGCACCGAAAGAAGAAGAAATCTTCAAGGTGGTAGAAGATATGCCTCGTTTTCCTGGTTGTGAAGATCAAGGACTGAGCAAAGAAGAGTTGAAGAAGTGCTCCGAAGGTAAAATGGTGGAATTTTTGTACAAAAACCTAAAATATCCAGCTATTGCTCGTGAAAACGGCGTAGAAGGTACTTGCGTAGTACAATTTACAGTGGAAAAAGACGGAACAGTAACTGACGTACAGGTAGTAAGAGATATTGGTGCAGGTTGTGGACAAGAATCTCAGCGTGTAGTAGATATGATGAATACACAAGGTATAAAATGGATTCCAGGTAAGCAGCGCGGAAACGCAGTACGTGTTCGATTCACATTGCCTGTGAAGTTCAAGTTGCAGTAAACTATTCAGCTAACAACTGCAAAAAAGCGATATTGAATGATTCAATGTCGCTTTTTTTGTTTTTAGGATAATAAGTTACCTTTTACATTTCCATGTGTTAACTTTATTTACCTAATAAGTAACATACCTACTCAGTCAAAGCACAACCTCTACTTTTTTGTAGAGGTTGTGCTTTCATCCATTTTAAATACTTTGCAAATCCAAAGTGAATGGATAATTTTCATTTTTAGGTGGCTCAAGCGGAGTTATCAAATTAACTTTTTCAATGAAAGGTTCGACAGCATATTTTGTGCCATTTACATCTACTTGCTGATTGAATAAAAAGCTAGGCACTTGCGGCGAATGGTTTTCCTCGTAAAATCTGGTAAAGCGTCGCCCTTCCGCTTCAATAGCGTTGACGGGAAAAGTATCGTAACCTCTGCCTCCTGGGTGCATCACATGATAAATGCAACCACCAATAGCGCGTTTATTCCAAGTATCATAAATATCAAACACCAATGGCGAATCTACCCCTTTAGTGGGGTGCAAAGCGGATGGTGGCGCCCATGCTTTGTAGCGTACACCTGCCACAAATTGCAACGGCGTTGAAGTAGCATTTAAAGGTACGATGGTGCGATTACAAAGCAACTTGTAGCGGTCTGCATTGAAGTTGCGCAGCAGCACTTCAACACGCTCCATAGACGAATCTACAAATCGGGCTGTTCCTGTGCTAGATATTTCTTCGCCTAACACATTCCAAGGCTCAATAGCTGCACGGAGTGTAAGTTCCATTTCATCTACCATGGCTCGCCCTAAAACAGGAAATCTAAATTCATAAAACGGTTCGAGCCATCTTTTGTCAAATGCAATTCCTTCATTATTAAGGTATTCAATAATTTCTTCCATATCTTTTCTGATATAGTGCGACATCATAAATCTGTCGTGCAATTCACTACCCCATTTAATGAGCTTTTGGCGATAGGGCTTTTGCCAAAAAGCAGCTACTAGACAGCGAATGAGTAATAACTGCACAAGGCACATTTCTTTCTGAGGTGCCATATCAAAGGCACGCAACTCTAAAATGCCGAGTCTTCCTGTGGAAGAATCGGGGCTGTATAGTTTGTCAATACAAAATTCAGAACGGTGCGTATTACCTGTAATGTCTGTCAGAATATTTCTGAACAAGCGATCTACCAACCAAAAAGGAGGATGACTATTTCTTTCTAAGGCTTTAAACGCAATTTCTAAGTTGTAAATAGCATCGGGTTTACCTTCATCTACTCTAGGTGATTGGCTAGTCATACCGACAAAAGGGGAACTAAACAGGTAGGATAAACTTGGATGATTCACCCAAAAATTAATCATACTTCTCAGCAAATCAGGTTTTCGGAGTAAAGGGGAATCCTCAGGCTTCGCACCACCTAATGTGATATGATTGCCACCACCTGTACCTGTGTGCTTGCCATCGAGCATGAATTTTTGTGCACCTAGCTTCACATTTTTAGCTTCTTCAAAGAGAATATCATACTTTTCAACAATTTGCTGCCACGAAGTAGAAGGATGGATATTGACTTCGATAACGCCAGGATCAGGAGCTACCACTAATTTTTCTATTCGCTTATCATAATGCGGTTGATACCCCTCAATCAGAATAGGCTGATTGAGCGTTATGGCAACATCCTGCAACATGGCGATAAACTCTAAGAAGGGTTCTATACTTTCAAAAGGAGGTAGAAACACAGCAAGATTGCCATTTTTAATATGCAAACATAAAGCAGTTTTGATAGTCGGAATTTTCTCTGTTAATATCGTCGCCGTTCCATTCCCACTTTGATTTTGCTTAATTTTAGCTCGGTAATAATCCGCATTAGGTAGTGTTTCCACTGGTTCAAAAGGATTTGGCGGTACCACTATCTCATCTGCCCTAGTTGCGTAGGCAGGCAACCTATCCAAAGGCAAACGATAACCAATATCCGAATTGCCAGGAATTAGAAAAAGACGCTCTCTTCTCATATCCCATCGGCAACTTTTCCAACTACCTAAGTCGTAATCCCAAGCCAAAGGGATAATGATACCAACAGGTTGGTCTAATTGATTATCAATCACTTGTGCTAGTGTTTGTCTAGCCATACTATCTTTTAGGTCAATATCTTCGAGGTTGGTATTGACAGGCAAATTCCCTTCCTCCCAAAGATAATAGTATAAATCTTCGTAGGCTTGATGAATACAATGTTGGTTGAGTCCTAAATTTTGTACCAAAGATTGACTGAAACGCTGAAGTTGTGTATAAGTCGTACTCCCCAATAAATTAGGATTAGCTAACAAATTAGGGTTTGTCCAAATGGGTGCGCCGTCCTTGCGCCAGTAGATGGCATATTGCCAACGCGGGATAGGCTCACCAGGATACCATTTGCCTTGACCAATATGAATTAAGGCATCTTTGGCGAATCTATTTTTTAACCTCAATGCCAATTCATAGGCTTGCTTGCGTTTATCCTCGCCGTCCGCGCCTTCATTCCATTGGTCAGATTGCATATCTACCGCAGAAACAAAAGTGGGTTCACCGCCCATCGTTAACCGTACATCACCTTTTTCCAGTATTTTATCCACTTCATAGCCCAAACTAATTATTTCTTGTACCTCATTTTTTTCATAAGGCATTGTCACTCTTGGAATTTCCTTAATTCGAGTAACTTCATTCGCATATTGCATCGTTGCAGTCGCTATTTCTGTGAATCCAGAAACAGGAGCAGCACTAGCGGGGTCAGGCGTACAAGCCAACGGAATATGCCCCTCGCTTGTCAGCAAGCCAGAGGTAGCATCCAGACCTATCCAGCCTCCGCCAGGGACGAATACTTCTGCCCAAGCGTGCAAATCAGTGAAATCCTGCTCAGGTCCATTTGGTCCGTCCACAACCGTTTCATCGGGACGAAGCTGTACTAAGTAGCCAGATACAAAGCGAGCCGCCAGACCAAAACTTCGGAAAAGTTGCACCAATACCCAAGCGGAGTCTCGACAAGAACCTAATGCTTTAGAAAGCGTTTCCTCACAGGATTGAATACCTGTTTCCAAACGAATGACATAGTTTATTTTCTGCGCTACATAGCGATTGACATTGACTAAAAAATCAATGGTTCTAGCATTTAGGTAAACCGACACTTCTTTTTTCAAGGCATTCAAATATTCGCCATCTTCTTTGATTTCCAAATAGGGCGTTAATTCTTTTTGCACTTGTGCCTCGTAAGTGAATGGAAAATTTTCTGCATATTCTTCAAAGAAGAAATCAAAAGGGTTAAATGCAACCAAATCTAGCACTAAATCCACATCTACGACCAATTCCTTGACTAAATCATTGAATATTACTCGGGCATTGTAATTACCGAAGGGGTCTTGTAGCCAGTTAATGTAATGGTTTTTAGGTTGGATGTTCAAACTGTAACTCACAATCGGCGTGCGCGTGTGTGGAGCAGGTTTAAGGCGAAAGACCTGAGGAAATACTTGAATGTGTCTATCGTAAGTATATTTTGTGTGATGTCTTAATGCTACTCGAATTGCCATAAAATTTTGATTTGTACTTGAAATAAACTAAAAACATTTTTCAAAAAGCCGATTAGCAGAATGTAATGTGTTTTTTAAGAATGAATAATTTTTTTATCGGAAATTAATCATAATTACGCTACAAAATTCTATAAAATTTTGAAATATGCTAATATATTTAGGGTCAAATTATTGATAAAGTTATTTAGACAACGAACGACACTAACATTATTAAAAAAACATATAAGTCTATGGATGGACTATTTTCAAAATATGATTTAAAACCTAACTGCTACGATGAGGTGTTCGCCGACCACAACACATACAGGTCAGAATATCATCTTATCAGGGATTTAGTATCAAAAATGGATGTTCCTACTTTTAAAAGTTTGAACGAGGAAGCAAAATTGAGCTTTCTCAATCAAGGCATTACTTATGCTCTATATGCTTCTAACGAAACTAAGGAAACTATTTTTCCTTTTGACCTTATGCCTAGAATTATTTCTAGTTCCGATTGGCAGAAGCTAGAACAAGGTATGATACAGCGCAACACGGCACTCAACCTGTTCATTCACGATGTTTACAATGATGCCAAAATCCTAAAGGATAAGGTCGTTCCCAAAGAGTTAATTTTATCCTCTAAACATTATATAAAGCTAATGGAGGGGTTTTCACCTAAAGGTAAAATTTACTGCCATATCTGTGGAACAGATTTGATACGGCATTCGGACGGTAATTTTTACATCTTGGAAGACAATTTGCGCAGCCCTTCAGGAGTGAGTTACGTATTATCCAACAGGGTTACCCTTTCTCGAACCTTACCCCAGATGTTTCAAGGCAAAATGATACATCCTGTCGGCCAATATCCTAAAGAGCTATTGAAAACCTTGAAGTCCGTTTCACCACAAGCGGATCAAGAAATTACTTGTGTATTGCTCACGCCTGGGCAGTATAATTCCGCCTACTATGAGCATTCTATACTTGCCAAATTTATGGGCATTGAACTGGTAGAAGGCAGTGATTTATTTGTTAAAAATGATATTGTTTACATGAATTCTATCGGTAGAAAGAGGAAAGTGGATGTTATTTATCGTCGAATTGACGACAATTTCCTCGACCCCGATGTGTTCAAAAAGGATTCTATGCTAGGAGTAAAAGGCGTTATGGCTGCCTATTTAAAAGGAAATGTTACGATTGTAAACGCTCCTGGCACAGGTATTTCCGACGATAAAGCTGTTTGTGCTTATGTACCTGACATGATTCAATATTATTTGGACGAAGACCCAATTATTGATAACGTTCCAACTTATATTTGCGAAAAACCGCAAGATTTAAAATATACATTGGAGCATATTGAATCCTTAGTTGTTAAGCCAGTAGATATGTCTGGCGGATATGGCGTTGCCATCATGGATACTTTGAGTAAAGAAGAAGTGGAAAAAATAAAACAGCAAATCATGGCTAGTCCAAGAGATTATATTGCGCAGCCCAAAATGATGCTCAGCACCCATGTTACTTATATCGAAGAAACAGAGCGATTTGAACCAAGACACGTTGATCTTCGCACCTTTACCTTGATGGGTAAAGACCAATCTTATGTGCTACCAGGGGGATTGAGCCGAGTTGCTCTCAAGCGTAATAGCTTGATTGTCAATTCATCGCAAGGTGGAGGCTCTAAGGATACTTGGGTGATGATGAACCCTACTTTCCCATCGCAGAGTCAAAGTCAAACACAATCTTAATATTAAAACACCGAAATATATGTTAGTCAGAATTGCGGAGAGCCTTTACTGGACAGGAAGATATATCAAACGAGCGATGTACCTCGCCAAATTTTTGAGGGTACAATATTTTTCTACGCTTGATGCTTCGATGGCACTCAATATTGAGTTTACGTTGAGGTCTATTCTCAATATGTCAGGTATAACCCAAGATTCTGAAAAGGAATTGAATGAACAGGAAGTGTTGGTAAAAGTAGGTTTTGATATAGATAATCCTGCTAGCATTCTATCCACTATTGTAGCAGCCAGAGAAAACACACGCGCTTTGAGGCACGTTCTTTCTTCCGAAGTTTGGGAATCTACGAATGTGATGTACCATTTTGCCAAAAATTATTCGGTGGACTATTACAAGCAGCGAGGACTTTACGAATTTACGACCAAAGTAGAGGAAAACGTGAAAATCATTCGTTCTAATATTCACTCTACCATGCTGCGAACAGATGAATACTACTTTCTTATGTTGGGGTCTTGGTTAGAAGAAACGATACAAATATTGCGGATTCTACGCTCCAAAATGTATGATATGGAGGTGCTAAGTCAGGGCGGAGAAAATATTCCACTTATGCAGTACCAATGGACAATTACGTTGAAATCGTTGGAATCTTTTGATATGCACAACAAATTTTATCATCACACTACCTCCACCCAATCTGTTGTAGAGTTTTTGATTTCCAATCCTAAATTCCCTCGTTCTTTGTACTATAACATCAGTCATTTAATCAGAGATTTAAGAAAAATTAGTGTACAGCCTAGAGGTTTTAACGACTTTATTTTCGATTTAGAGAAAATGCAAAGCGATGTTAAATTTTTTACTTACACCAATAACGACGATTTACACGATTTTTTGGAGGAACTAATGAAAAGAGTTTCGAGCATTCACGATGTTTGCACAAGTTTATATTTTAACAAAGAATAATTAACTGATACTATTATGACTTATTGTCTTGGCATCAAAGTAAGAGAAGGTTTAGTTGCGATTGCAGATACCAGAATTACATCGGGTTCTGAAACGACGACGGCTAAGAAAATTTCTATTCACAAAAATGGAAAGAATAACTTATTCTTAATGACTTCAGGATTAAGGTCTATTCGCGATAAGGCAGTCACCTATTTTGAGGAGCTACTCGAAAATGACGATATCCCTTATGACAAAATGTACAAAGTAGTCAATGCTTTTGGTAGCCAACTCCGGCGCGTATCGCAGGAAGATAAATTGTCCTTACAAGAATCGGGTTTATTTTTCAACCTTTTTACCATTGTAGGAGGCAAGCTAGAAAATGACAAAGACCACAAGCTCTTTCTACTCTACCCCGAGGGCAACTGGATAGAAATTGGCGAAGCAACGCCTTTTTGTATCATTGGCAATTCTGGCTACGGCAAACCCATCCTAGCAAGAGCGCTAACAGTGGATTCCTCCATAAAATTTGCACTCAAAACAGGATTCCTCTCCTTCGATTCCACACGGGTTTCCGCTAATGATGTGGGCTATCCCATAGATGTTGCCATTTTTAAGGCAGCCGAGCGCACCCTCATCGAAAAGCGATTCCGAGAAGAGGACTTAAAAGAAATTGGTGCCATGTGGGGTAAAAAATTAAAAGAAAGCATTTTAGACATTCCCGAAAATTGGATTGACGATATGATTTCCACCCCCGATTCTACTTTTATCAATCCGCAGCAGTAGGGGGGATTGGGGAGTAATTAAAAAAAACTATTGACAATAAACACCATCTCAAACCATCTACCTGGTTTCCTAACATGCGAGGCTTGCGTCGGGAAATTCAGTAGTTAGGCACATTAATACCGGTTGCTTTTCCTATTCAATATACATGAGAATAAAGATGAATTTATAATGTTCAAATTATAACATTCTTTTTACTTTATACAATACCAATATTACAAAGTAAAAACAGGTATTTAAGTTCCCTTTCTTCGGCAACGTTTGCGCTTGTTTTATTATCTGAAATTAACATAAAAAACATAGTAATATAACAAACTAATAATGTACAATTAGTTACTACCGAGTAATAGATTATTAATTTTGTTCATTGAAATGATTAATTATTAAAAATTTATGAAAAAACTACTACTCTCTTTAGCAGTTTGCTGCTTTGCTACTGCTTTTGCTGTGGCACAAACAGCAAATATTAAAGGTCGTGTAAGCGACGAAAATGCAGATGGTTTGCCTGGTGCAACTGTCTTTGTTAAAGGTACAACAACAGGTACTATTACAGATGGTTTCGGAAACTATGAAATAGAAGTAGAAGATGTGCAGAATGCCATCTTGGTTATTTCTAGTGTTGGTTACGAAACTAAGGAAATCGCTGTTGCAGGGAAAAGAATTATTGACATTCAAATTGCTTCCGCTGTAACTGATTTAAGCGAAATTGTGGTTACCGCTTTTGGTATTGACCGAGAAAAATCTAAACTAGGTTACTCTACACAAAAGCTAGAGGGCAAAGACATCCTAAAAGCCAGAGAGCCAAACACAATGAACGCCTTGACAGGTAAAATCGCAGGTTTAACAATTGGTAACTCTCCTGAAATGTTGGCTGCACCCAATATCATGTTGCGTGGTAACTTTGGCATTTTGTTTGTAGTAGATGGTGTGCCTATTAATACCGACACTTGGAACATCAGTGCAGACGATATTGAGTCCTATACTGTACTAAAAGGACCCAACGCTTCCGTATTGTATGGTTTCAGAGGTCAAAACGGAGCAATTATCATCACTACCAAGAGAGGTGCAGGCAAGAACAAGGGTTTGGAACTAAGGATAAACTCTAGTACACAAGTACAAACAGGATTCTTGACAAAACCACTGACGCAATCAGAATATGGTCTTGGTAATAACTTCGTTTATGCCTTTGGGAACGATCCTTTTGATAGAGATGGAAGTTTTAGACGTGCAGCAGTTTTCGGTCCTCGTTTTGAAGGACAGTTAATACCACAGTATGATAGCCCTATTGACCCTGAAACAGGAAAGCGTCAAGGTACGCCTTGGTTAGCAAAAGGGGTGAACAACTTTGATAATTTTACAGAAGTAGGTGGTTTATACACTAACAATATTTCCATGGGGTATAGCGACGAGAAGGCAGACTTGCGTTTGTCATATACCAACACGATGCAAAAAGGTATTTTTCCAAATACAAAAATTGGTATCAATAATATTAACATGGCAGTTGGTTACAACTTCTCTAAACGTTTACGTTTGGAGGGTAATGCAAACTTGAGTTTACAAAACTCGCCTAACGTACCAGAAGTAACTTACGGACCAAATAGCTACATTTATTCTTTTGGTGTTTACGGTGGTGCTCACTATGATGTAAGAGATTTGAGAGACTACTGGGCGGCACCTGGTATAAAAGGTATTCAGCAAGTCAATAGAGAATATGGAAGAACAAACAATCCATATTTTATAGCTTATGAGTGGTTGAAAGAGCACAAAAAGTCTGATTTGTATAGTTATTTAACACTTAGATACAAAGTAATAGATGGCTTGAATGTACAGTTGAGAGGAAGTGTTACCAACTGGGATGCTTTCAGAAATGAGAAAATGCCTTACTCTGCTGAACATTATTCCGTACCAGACCGCGCTGGCAACTACCGCGAGGATAAAAGAAGCCTTTTGGATTACCAAACGGACTTCTTGGCAACTTACGACAAAAAATTTGGTGATTTCAGCTTGGATGTATTGCTAGGAGCTAACGCAAGAAGATTCTCTTACAACTCCAGTTTATTGAGTACCAATAACTTAATTGTACCAGGTGTTTATAGCTTAACTAACTCACAAAATCCTTTGATTGGATACACCTTCCGTTCCAACATGATGGTGTTGGCTGGTTACTCCAGCGTGGACTTAGGCTACAAAAACTGGTTAATCCTGAATTTAACGGGTCATACGGATAAGCTATCTACGTTGCCAGTAGGTCGTCAAAGCTATTTTTATCCGTCCGCTTCGGTAACTACGGTATTGTCCAATTTATTCAAATTGCCAGAGGTTATTTCTTTTGCAAAAATAAGAGGTTCTTACGCGCAAGTACAAGGTGGCTTGGTGGCTGCTCAAATTGGTTCTTCTAGTGCGGCATTAGGTATCAATCCTCAATGGTATGAAAACGATTGGTTAACGACTTATGAAGGACCAACTTATAGAAACCAAAATACCTATACTACAACACTACCGTACAACAACCAACCGGGTGCTGTATTTACCAGTTCAATAGCGAATGCTTCTTTGAAGCCGTTTTCAGTAAGTTCCTATGAGGCAGGTTTGGATATGTATTTTATGAATAATCGCTTAGGTCTTGATGTAACTTATTTCTATACCATTAATGGTCCACAAATTTTTGTGCGTGATTTAGCTCCATCAACAGGGTTTAATTCACAAAATGTGAACGACGTAGTAACAGAAAAGGATGGTATTGAAATTGCATTAAAAGGCTCTCCTATTATTAAGTCTGATTTCCGTTGGGAAGTATTGGTTAACTACTCCACTTTTGTAGAGAAGTACAAAGAAATCAATGACCCGTCAGGTTCTGTAATCAGAAATGGAGGTATTTTGAGAGTAGGCGATCGGGTAGATAAGTTGTACACCAGAGCATTTGTGCGCACACCAGATGGGCAAGTAATCCATACACAAGGTGGCTTACCATTAAATGTACCATCAGGTATCGCTGGTAACTCTTTCGTTGGATATGGCAACAATAACTTTGCTTGGGCAGTGAACAACCGATTCAGCTATAAAAATATCACCTTGAGTTTTCAATTCGATGGTCGTGTAGGTGGCGTTATATACAACGACCTTTGGACAAATGGTGCTAGAGGTGGTGCAGACATTTCTACGGCTGGCAACACTAAATTTGGTATCGCTCGACGTGCAGAGTGGGAAAGTTTCAAAAGAGATGGCAAAATTACACCAGCTTATGTAGGTGATGGTGTAGTATTGGTAAGTGGTACACCTAAATTTGACCAAAATGGAGCCATTACAAACTTTGGTGAGCTAGTATTAGCACCTAATGACCGTGCGGCGACTTTCCAAAACTATGTAGTAGCCATGTCTAATTTCACTGGAGAATGGGTACACTCAAGAACATTTATGAAATTACGTGAAGTAGTAATTGGTACAAGTTTACCATCAAAAATTACCACTAAATTGGGAATGAGAGAAGGTTCTATTTCCTTGGTAGGTAGAAACTTGCTGTACTGGGGTGCAAGACAAGATTTGGATGCAGATCAATATTTATCTAGCACATTGTTGCCTTTTGAAGATCAAGGTACACCTAGATTACAGTCTCCATCAGTGAGAAGCTTTGGTGTAAATTTAAGTTTTGCATTCTAATTAAGTCATTTTTTTTCAAAATCAAAAAGTAGAAATTCAATGAAAAATTTTAAAATAGTAAGTTTATTTATTTTTGTACTTGCCCTAGCAGCAAGTTGCACTAAAGAGTTTGAAGAGTTTCCAATCAACCCAAATGTAGCGGGCGAGGCAAGTGCTGTACCATCGGAATATTTGTTGAGACAGTTGCTAACAGACATTAGAAGCGGTGCTGACGCAACAGAAGAGCCTTTCTCTGTTATCAGCCGTTTGAATCAATATACTACAGGGTTAACATTTCCACTCTATGGCGGAAGTAACTTATACAACTGGACACAAACTGGAAACTCTTACCCTTGGATTAGAAATATCAACAAATTAGAATTGAATGCAGAGCGTTCTCTGGGTAGGAAAAACAATCCTTATCTTAGCGTGGCTAAGTTCTTAAGAGTATATAGCCTTATTTGGTTAACTCAAAGAGTAGGAGACATACCAGCATTCGAGGCTGGTCTTGGTTTGGACAATCCAACACCTAAGTTTGATAAACAAGAAGATATTTACTTGTATGCTTTGAATACATTAGAAGAAGTAAATAAAGAATTAGCAGAGATTGCCTCTGATGCTACTTCCCCACGTATGGCAGGTGATATTTATTTTAAAAATAACCCAACTGCTTGGAGAAGAGCCATCAATGCTTACACTTTGCGTATCCTTATCAGTTTGAGCAAACGAGCGGAGGATACACCTAGTCTTCAAGTAAAAGAGCGTTTTACAAGAATAGTAGGTAATCCTTCGGAGTATCCTTTATTTAGAGATATTACGGATAACATGAATTTTGTTTTCCTTCCAGTAACCAATAGATACCCTACTCAATTCCTGCGTTTGTATGCTCTAGAAACGACTGTTTCCGCTACATTCCTTGAGTTGATGACAGGGGTAGAAGACCCTCGCGTATTCATTGCAGCTACACCTACTCCAAAAGCAGTTACTGAAGGCAAGGCGTTAAATGATTTTTCTGCTTACAACGGCACTGACAATAGCCGTCCGCAAGGTAATTTGTTTGTCGAATCTGACGGTAAGAATGGTATTTACTCTTATGTCAACTACATCAGATACCTTAGAGGTCCTGACTTCATTCCTGAACCTTACATTATGGTAGGTTATGCTGAGATGTGCTTCAATATTGCAGAAGCAGCTAATCGTGGTTGGATAAGCGCCAATGCTGAGGAATTTTACTTGAAGGGAATAAACGCTTCTTTGAAATTTTATGGACTTCAAGATGGGACAAAGTTGATAATTAGTAACCCAACGGGTGCTGCATTAGGTGAAGTAGAAGCTAATGTAAGCAATTTCTTGAAAAATATTGCTTACAAAGGGAATAATGAGGAAGGATTAAAACAGATTTTAGAACAAAAATATGTAGCCTTCTGGCAAAATTCTGGTTGGGAGCCACTTTACCAATTCAGAAGAACTGGTATTCCAGCATTTAAGCAAGGAGAAGGAACGAATGCTCAAAAAACAATTCCAAGACGTTGGCAATACCCTATAAGGGAAGTAGTGAACAATAGTGAAAACGCAGAAGAAGCCATTAAAAGACAGTTTAACGGTAAAGATGATATTTTTGCAGATATGTGGTTGACCAAATAACAAAAACCTTTGGGATTCCGTAGCTATTTTCAAAAAGAGATAGGCAACACAATATGCCTATCTCTTTATTTCTTTTAAAAAACAAGATAATGAGGAAAATAATTATACTTTTTTTAATCATTTCAAGTCAAATTGGGCAAGCTCAAGATGCTAATCTTCCATCTGAGATAGTCTGGGCAGAGCGTATCTCCAACACACAATATATCCTCAAAACCGTGCGTAAAACAAAATGGAAAATATACGAAGGGCAAACTCCAATGCAGATTAACTGGAGCAGCAAGCCCACTAAACTTAAAGATAGCTTGATAATTACTGCTACTCCTTTGCAAAGAAAATACTTTGCGGCTGTTCATAAGAAAGATACGCTGATTTTCTCCGAAAGAAGGCTTTTCATGGAGCAAGCACCTAACTTTCGGGATTTGGGTGGTCTAAAAGCGTCTGATGGTAAAACAGTAGCTTGGGGAAAAATTTTCAGATGCGGAGACATGGGAAAACTTTCTGATAATGATTTACAAATGATTAGTCAACAAAACATAAGATATGTCGTTGACTTTAGAAATGAACAAGAAGTAGCACAAAGCCCTGATAAATACCCTTCTAATTATGAAATGAATAGGGTGTGGTCTTCCATTTCAGCAGGAAATGACGAGGGAATGAAGCAATTTTATGTACTTATGGGCAATCCAAATACAACTGCTACCGATGTAGAAAACGTGTTTGCTGGCTTCTATCAGCAAATGCCTAACAATATCAAAAATTTTGCTCCTTTTTTCAATACTTTACTAGAAGCTACTGACGAACAAGCTGTTTTGTTCCACTGTACTGCTGGAAAGGATAGAACAGGTTTGGGAGCAGCTCTTATTCTATCTGTTTTAGGCGTACCAGAGGCAACTATCATCGAAGAATATTATCTCTCTAACAGATATACCCAATATCTTGCGAAATCGGGAGGTATGTTGAGCCAAGTAAAACCAGAAATAGCCAGTGTACTAGCAGGAGTAGAACGAAAATATATTATTGCTTCATTGAATACCATAAAAGCAAATTATGGTAGTGTCATTAATATGCTAGAGCAAGAACTTGGGATTGACCAAGCAAAACGCCAAATGTTAATTGATAAATATACTTTCTAAAAAAATCCACCATCTGAAAAGGCATACTTCTTTTAGCGTGTCTTTTCAGGCTTAATTACTAGCGCAAATCTAGTGCCAATAATTGTCCAAAATTTAATAATACAAAACTACTGAATTGCAAAATATAATAAGTTAGCATTCCCAACCTTAATTATCAGTGTCCCAATACACTTTCTCAACAAGAATACACGACCGCTCCTCCAAAAAATAATTAAAATAATAGGATTATCCTTAAAGTTAAAACCAATTTTATCTTTCCATTAAATAAAATTTGGATAAAAGGTTTATATTGTGTTCATGATAAAAGATAGTTTAACTGAACAATGCCCACTTTGTCATCAAAATAGTAAAAGGTTTTACCTCGATATTTTTTATTGTTGCAATGAATGCGAAGGCATTTTTAAACGCCGTCAATCTTTACCAACACCACAAGAAGAAATAAAAAGGTACGAAGAGCACAACAACGATGTAAATGACATAAGGTATCAAAATTTTGTATCACCAATAACGAATGCTGTAAAAAGTAATTTCTCAACAGAGCATTTGGGTCTTGACTTTGGTTCTGGAACAGGACCAGTCATTTCTAAAGTTTTAAGCGATTACGAATATAACATCAAACAATTTGACCCATTTTTCTGCAACGATACCGATGTACTTCAACTAAAGTACGACTATATCGTATGCTGTGAAGTCATTGAGCATTTTCATTTTCCCGATAAAGAGTTTCATTTGTTGAAGCATTTATTAAAGCCCAAAGGTCATTTGTATTGCATGACACACCTTTACTCAAAAGAAATTTACTTTGCTAACTGGTATTATAAAAACGACGATACTCATGTCTTTATTTATCAGCCTAGAACTTTATATAAAATAAAAGAGCTTTATAATTTTTCCGCCCTAGTAATCGAAAAGAGATTAGTTACCTTTATAAATTAAAGAGACTAATTTAATACCGTTAAAGCACATATTTTTACGACTCACCTTTAATTGTTTTATTCCATAATCATATGGGTTTTGCTTTAAACTTTGTCGGTGCTAATCCGTTTGCAATCAATCTAAAATAATCGTAAAGAGAAGATGAAAACTAAAATTTGCGCTTTATGTCAAAAAGAAGAGACCACGCTTTATAGAGTTCAAACAACAAAAGGCAAAGTTTGGATTTTTGTTTGTGCAGAATGCTGCAACGAGGTAAAAAGTAAACCAGATTACCGTTATGGCGGTACTTGGAAGGGCTATCGGCACTAGAGGTTGTACCGTGAAAAAAATTGAGTCAAATATTCTACAAGAAAATCATAATAGATGTCATTTGTTGACACCAATTAAAACTATTTTGCATCTTAATACACAGAATAACGTAACTTACAAGAACGAAAAGAGCCACTTAAATGAATCATTTAAGTGGCTCTTTACAAAGAAATAGCTTCAAAACAAATTATTCTTTCTCCCATTATCCCCTCAAATCCTCAATATAGACTTTCGGGTAATTAGCTGGATTGAATTTGAAGTAGTCCGTCGGAAATATTTTATTAGGAGTCAATTTATCTACCTTCAAAGTGTATCGGGAAGTGTCTTTTCCAAAGGCTTCCACTGCGATTAAGTCATTGGTCATTACATCAATGGAAACGCGAATTTTACTGTATTCATTATCTTTTTTGAGTGGTTTAAATTCAATCTGCTTAATCTGTCTTCCACCTTGTGTTAATTTATTGGTAATGGAATAAACATAATCTTTGCTTTCGTATATTTTAAGCATATCTTGTGGTGACATCACGCCTTCCGCAGCAAAGTCAGCATCCATAATTTGGACTTCATTTAGGCTTTTTAGATATACCCAAAGCGTTTTTCCATCAAAAAACACGCTTTGCTCTTGAATATCTAAGCGGTACTGCTGCCCTTTTTGTGCCAACTTTCCTTTTTGCACCTCTTCAGGCTGCTCCGCCAACTTGATGGATAAAGAGAAATCCAACTCCATAGAAGTGTAAGTATCGTATTTTTGTTTTACTTTCTTCAACAGTGCAGTCGCCTCTGGGTCAGAGTCTTCTGCTTTAGACAATGTATTAGATTGCGAAAAAAGTAAGCTGCCCCACGCAAGGATTCCCAATAACAACAGTAGTTTATTCATGTGTTTAATTTCATTTTTTGTATTCTTAGAACGCATGAGTGTACCAAATAGTCGTTGATGATGCGTTAAAGTTGTGCTAAATCTTTTGTTTTAGGGCGTACCAAAAGCAAGTTTAAAGATGTGTCAAAATAAAAAAAGGAATGTAATTGATTACATTCCTTGCAAACCTCTACACTGATACTAGGAAATAAGTAATTTGGAGTAGCTTCTTTGTACACAACTTAGGAAAATTCTACTAGAGTTGTTTTTTGGGTCTTATACATGGGCGTTCTATTCAAAAGTTAATCTTAAATTTTGTACAAATATAAGTTGATTTTAAAGCATAGAAAATCCCCCATTTGGGTGAATTTTTATGCTTTTTTATTATTCGGATAAGCGGTGCAAAGGTTATAAACCTATCGCTATCTAACAGTAACGCCTATCAAATTTACATCATCTTTAAGGTAGCTATGCCTTTGCCTACCTAGAAAATTACTTGATAAAATGCTGTTGTATTAGTGTTTTTGTAGGGTTAGCCAAGAAAAATAATGTTAATTTTTTGTAAATTAAATCTTAATTAAAAGTAAAGCGTTTAATATAGTTGAGGTTAATTTAGCATTAAAGAACTTTTTTAAAAACTAATTAAAACGATTAATAATGAGCAGAAGAATGATAGTTGTATGGATGTTCCTTGTAAGCACACCCTATTTCACATTCTCAAACACTAAATGTATTGTTCCTTTTGAAGCAAAAAACGGGATGATTATTATAGCAGGAAGAGCAGACGAAATAGAGGGGAAGTTCATTTTAGATACTGGGTCGCCAGGATTA